>NZ_VRUX01000469.1:0-3397 GCF_008039885.1 Methylobacterium sp. WL103 | reverse complement strand
GCGCCCGTGGCGCGAGCCGTCGTTGGGCCTCGCGCGTGAGAAACGACCGGCGCATGATCCGGTTCCCAAAAAATTCGCGTTTCTCGAAATCAGGTCGCCGTGTCGAGGGCGGCACCGCGAGCTCCCTCTCCCATAGGGAGAGGGTCGGGGTGAGGGGCGTGACCTCTCCGGAAAGTTCTCATCCCTCACCCTGTCCCTCTCCCGCTCTGGAGAGGGGACCCACGCCTACATCGGACGCATCGCGCGGTCGGCGATCCGGCGTCGTGTCGGCTGACGCGTCATTCATCGCCGGAACAGCGGATCGTTCTCCAGCGCGATCGGCAGGCCGTGCGGGGTCGCCTCCGCCGCGCGGAGGAAGGCGTCGCGGCGGGCGTCGAGAGTGTCGGCGTCGGCGATGCCGCGGGCGGCGAGGATAATCTCCAGGGCGGCGAGCCAGCGGCCGTAATTGGCCGGCGCCTCGGGGCCGTCTGCGGGGCGGATCGCGGCGCCGAGGGTGTCGGCCCACTCGGCCCAGGTGAACAGCCCCGATTCCTGTAGCGACACCACCATCGCGAAGACCTGCGCCTCCCACGGCGCCGAGAATGGGGAGGCAGGCACACTCACGTGCGGCCGCCCGCGATGTAGTGCTCGAACACCGCGACGGTGACACGCCCGTTCGGGTCGGCGTCCTCGCCCCAGAGCTCGCTCGACGGGAAGGCCACGGTGTAGAGCCAGTCCGGGTTCTCGCCCTCCCCGTAGGCGTTGGTGTCGGGCAGGACGAAGGTGCCGTGGACGCGCAGCACCGTGCCCCTCTTGGCCCGCACGTAGCGCGGCAGGCGGGTGTGGGTCGGCGGGTGGATGTTGCGCATCGTCACCGCGTCGCCGACCGCGAAGCGCGCCGGCGCCGGGGCGGGCCGGTCGCTCGGGAAGCCGGCGCGGTAGCGCGGCTCCAGGATGTCGGCGGTGAGGACCCGGGCCACCGGCGCCGGGTCCGGGTCCGGGTCCGGGTCAGGAACGCCGCGGGCGATCTCGTCGGGCCGCGCGAGGCCGTGGGCGGCGAGCTGGCGCTCCAGCGCGTCGAGCCAGATCGCGTAGTAGCTCGACCGCAGGTAGTCGGCCGGCGGCATCGCCTCGCGGGCGGCGCGGCTGCCGTCCAGCGTCCAGGCGCCGGTGAAGCCCATCGCCATGGCCAACGCGAAGACACGGCTTTCCCAAGCTGCGTGGAACACCGGCTCGTCGGGTTCTGGCATCACCGGGCCGAGCCCGTGCATGCCGCCGAGATCCTGGGCGCCGTTCATGCTGGCACACTTGTGGGAACACTTGCGGGTGCGCCCGGCAGCCCGGTGCCGATCATCGCGTCGCGGGTGACCAGGGCTGCGAGCCCGCGCTCGTCGAGGGCCTCGGTCCCGGCCGGCCGCATCGGCAGCACCATGTAGCGCAGCTCGGCGGTGGAATCCCACACGGTGATCCGCGTCGCCTGGGGCAGGCGCACCCCGAACGCGGCGAGCACGCCGCGCGGGTCGATCACGGCGCGGGCGCGGTAGGGCGGCGCCTTGTACCAGACCGGCGGCAGGCCGAGCACCGGCCAGGGGTAGCAGGAGCACAGGGTGCAGACGACGAGGTTGTGCTCCTCGGGCGTGTTCTCGACCACCACCATGTGCTCGCCGCCGCGCCCACCGATGCCGAGTTCGGCGATGGCCGGGGTGGCGTCGGCCAGGAGCCGTTCGCGATAGGCCGGATCGACCCAGGCACGGGCCACCACCTGCGCCCCGAGATGGGGGCCGACCTGCGTCTCGTAGCGCTCGACCAGCGCATCGAGCGCCGCCGGCTCGACGTAGCCCTTCTGCACGAGGATCGATTCGAGCGCCCGCACCCGCGCCTCGACGGGGGACAGCTCGCTGTGATCGTGGTCGTCGTGGTGGTGGGCCATCCGAGCCGGCGCCCGCCTCAGGCCAGGTCGAGCGAGCGCTCGAACGCGGCAGCGTTCGAGGCGTGGCCCTTCGGATCGGTCACCACGATGTCCTTGAAGCCGCGCCGAGCCAGTTCCCAGGTCTTCTCAAGGGCCTGGTCGGCGGTGCCGCACGCGAACGTCGCGGGCCGGCCCGCATGGTCGTTCGCCTTCACAGTGTACACGGCAAGCTCTCCTGATCGTTCGAATCGAACATAAACGGATGTGGCGTCGCCTGCGAGGATCGGGAAGGGGTTTTGGCACGCCGCCCAGATTCAATCGGAGAGGCCCGTCCCGCACGACGCGGCGACCTGATTTCGAGAAACGCGAATTTTTTGGGAACCGGATCATGCGCCGGTCGTTTCTCACGCGCGAGGCCCAACGACGGCTCGCGCCACGGGCGCCGGGTCAAGGCATCCGGCGACCCTTGTCATCACGTTGCTCCAAGGAGGATGTGGTCATGAGGACCCTCGATTTTGCACCGCTCTACCGTTCCACGGTCGGCTTCGACCGACTGTTTTCGATGCTGGACCAGGCCACGCAGGCCGAGGCCTCGTCGACCTGGCCGCCCTACGACATCGAGCGGGTGGCAGACGACGAATACCGCATCTCCATGGCCGTCGCCGGCTTCGCGCCCGACGAGATCGAGCTGACGCAGCACGATTCCAGCCTTCTGGTGACAGGCCAGAAGACCACCTCCGAAAACGCGCGCCAGGTCCTGCATCGCGGCATCGCCGCCCGCACGTTCCGCCAGACCTTCAACCTGGCCGACCACGTGAAGGTCGTCGGCGCGAGCCTGGAGAACGGCCTGCTGACCGTCAGCCTCAAGCGCGAGGTGCCCGAGGCGCTCAAGCCGCGGCGCATCCCGATCGGCGGGTCGCAGGACGCCGTGAGCCAGGCCGTGGGGCACGAGTCCGCCGGCCAAGACAACGCGCCGCGGATCGAGTCCACGCGCAAGGCCGCCTGAGGCGGCAGCGTGGGCGGGGCCTGAACCAGGGCCCTGCCCGACCGCGAACCGAGCCCCCCGCGAGCCTCGCCGGGCCCGCGGGGGTATGACGACCCCTATCGCCCATCCAACCCGTAACAGGAAGCAAACCCGTATTCAGGAAGGAGGATCGTCGATGATGCAGACGCACCTTTTCCACTCCCGGGCCACCAGCCCTGACATGAACGTGGGCGTCGGCCCCGGCCTGCCCCCCGTCGGCGCGCACCAGTCCGGCGGCGCGCATCCGGCCTCGTTCGAGGCTTGGCAGGCGCTCGTCGCCCCCGGCGACGTGTTTCGCCACCCGCGCGCGGTCCTGTCCCATCCGATGCTCTCGCCGGCGGACAAGCGCGCGATCCTGGCATCCTGGGCGTCGGATGCCTGCGTGCTCGAAGGAGCGCCGGGCATGCGGTGCCTCGTCGGCAGCCGGGCCGAGCCGGTCTCGATCGACGCGGTGCTCGCGGCGCTCGGCGAGCTCGACCGGGAGG
>NZ_VRUX01000468.1:0-3397 GCF_008039885.1 Methylobacterium sp. WL103 | reverse complement strand
GCGCAGGCCCGGCGCCTCGTCGCGGCGGGCGCCCGCGGCGTGCTGATCAAGGGTGGCCACGCCGAAGGCGACGAGAGCGTCGACCACCTGCTCACCGCCGACGGGCTCGTGCGACGCTTCTCTGGAACCCGCTACCCGACCCGCAACACCCACGGTACCGGATGCACCCTGTCGGCGGCCGTCGCCGCCGGCCTCGCCAAGGGGATGACCCTCGAGCAGGCGGTGCGCGCCGCCAAGGCCTACGTTAGCGACGCGATCGCTGCCGCAGACCGGCTCGCGATCGGCGCCGGGCACGGGCCGGTGCACCATTTCTTCGCGGTCTGGGCCTGAACGCACGGCTGAGACGCCGTCCCATCCACACGCGCCGCCTTGCATCCGCCGGGCGATTGCGTTTGTAGTAGCGCACGATCGTTCCGATAAACGGAACGCGATGGCGAAGCGCGGATGGCTGCGGCGATGCAGGAACAGGCGGAACGGCCGGGTCGGGGCCGGGACATGCTGAGCGGGGCGGCCGTGCTGTCGGGGCAGCTCGGCAAGACGATCCAGCGCCTGCGCAAGGCCTACAACCTCTCGCTGTCCGAGCTGGCCGAGCAATCCGGCGTCGCCAAGTCGATCATCAGCCAGATCGAGCGCAACGAGACCAATCCGACGCTGGCGACGATCTGGCGCCTGTCGCAGGCGCTCGACGTCTCGATCGAGCGGGTGCTGGCGGCCAACGACGAGGAGCCCTTCATCGAGAAGTCGTCGCGAGCCGACACGCCGATCCTCGTCTCCGAGGACGGCAAGGTGCGCCTCGCGATCATCGGCTGGGTCAAGACGATTGAGTGGCTGCAATGGTACGAGGTCTCCGCCGACCCGGGCGGAGTGCTCGATTCCGATCCGCACCAGCGCGGCTCGGTGGAATCGCTTTCGGTCTCGGAGGGCTGCTTCGAGGTCGAGATCGGCGGCGTCGTCCAGCGCGCGCGGGCCGGCGAGACCCTGCGCTACCGCTGCGACCGCCAGCACGCGGTGCGCTGCACCGGCGACGTGCCGGGGCGCGCGACCATGGTGGTGATCATGAAGGCGGCGGTGATGGAGTGAGCGGCTTAAGCGCTTAGAGCATTTTCAAGCGAGGTGGATGCCGGCTCGCGTGAAGAAAATGCGACCACACAGTAGGCTAGAGCATTTTCCGTGATCCGGAGATCACGGAAAATGCTCTAGCAGGCTGCTGCAGAAGTCTGTGGCGGTGTGGCCTTGGAGATGATTCACTCTGCCTGAGCGAGAGACGGGGTTTGATCGATGCGCGGACGTGAGGCGGCCTCGACCAACCTGTTCAGCTACGTTCGGCTTGAGGAGCGTGTGCCGTCCGATCACCCGCTGCGGCCGATCCGGGCCTTGGCCGACGAAGTTCTGGCTTGGCTGAACGCGCGCTTCGAGCACCTGTACTCGGGCCTGGGCCGGCCTTCGATCCCGCCGGAGATGCTGCTTCGGGCGACACTGCTGCAGGCGTTCTTCTCGGTGCGCTCCGAGCGGATGCTGATGGAGCAGATCGATTATAACCTGCTGTTCCGGTGGTTCGTGGGGTTGGAGATCGATGCCGCGGTCTGGCACCCGACTGTGTTCACGCACAACCGCGACCGTCTGCTGGAGACGGAGGTGGCGCACGCCTTCCTGTCGGGTCTGCTGGCGCTCAAGCCGGTCAAGCGGCTGTTGTCGAGCGACCATTTCTCGGTCGACGGCACGATGATCGAGGCCTGGGCCTCGATGAAGAGCTTTCGGCCCAAGGACGGCTCGGGCGAACCGCCAGGCACGGGCCGCAACGGCGAGCGTGACTTCCGCCGCGAGAAGCGCTCGAACGCGACCCATGCCTCGACTACCGACCCGGACGCCCGGCTCTACCGGAAGGCGGACGGCCAGGAGAGCCGGCTGTGCTACCTCGGCCACACGCTGATGGAGAACCGCAACGGCTTGGTGGTGGACGCCAGCCTCACCCACGCCACCGGCACGGCCGAGCGCGAGGCGGCCCTCCTCATGCTCGACCGCCGACCCCGCCGGCACCGGATTACGCTGGGTGCGGACAAGCTGTTCGACGTGGAAGCCTTCGTCGGCGACCTGCGGGCGCGGCGGGTGAGCCCGCACATCGCCATCAACGGGGCGGTCTCGAAGACCGGCAAGGTGCGCAAGACCGCCCTCGACGGCCGCACCACCCGCCATCCCGGCTACGCAATCAGCCTGCGCTGCCGCAAGCGGATCGAGGAGGTCTTCGGCTGGATCAAGGCTCAGGCCGGGCTGAGGAAGGTCAAGCTGCGCGGCCGAGCCAAGGTCGAGGCGCTGTTCACCTTCGCGGCCGCCGCCTACAACCTCGTGCGCCTGCCCAAGCTGCTGGCCGAGGCTCGCGCATGAAGAGCGGCCCAGGCCGGGCCGAGACGCAGCCCGCGACCTGGAGTACCATCGAAGCTGGCGGATCGAGCCGCGTCGAGGTGGGCTGATCTCGAAAAACAGCCCTGACGATCCAAATCGAGCGCCACGCCAGACTTCTGCAGCAGCCTGCTAGCGCCCGCCGTTCACCCACCGCACCATGTCCGCGAGCACGGTGCCGAGCGCCTGGTCGAGGGCGCGGGCGCCGTTGCCGGCATCGACTGCGGCGACCGGCACGCGGGCCGTGAAGATCCGCGCCGCGACGACCTTGCCGGTGCCGTCCGCGATCAGCTTGGCCGAGATGTCCACCACCGCCTCGCCGGTGCCGGCGGCGATGTCGAAGGCGCGGATCTCCGAGATCAGCTGGTAGTCGGACACCACCTTGTCGCCGGGGCGCGAGACCGAGCGCAGGCGGCCGGCATTCTCCAGGCTCTGGATGATCCGGGTCTGGATCAGCCGCGGCAGGCGGTCGGCCCATTGGCCGCCGCCGAGGAAGGCGAGCGAGCCGCCGGCCTCGCGCACGATGATGCGGTCCGCCTCGAACGGCTGGATGCCCACGGGCTCGGCGACCACGATCGCGCGCGCGGTCGCGGCCGGGTCCGGTTGCGACAGCACCCGGGTCGGCGCGTCCGGCGCGCTCAAGGCCACGAGCGGCCTCGTGTCCCGCGTGGGCGAGACCGCCACCGCGACGCTTTCCTGGGACCGGCGGATCCGGCCCTGGGCGTCGGTGACGGCAAGCCCGAGCTCGCTGTTGCCGGCTGGGAGGGCGGGCAGCACGATCGCGAACCGGCCTCCGGCGTCGGCGAGCGCCTGCGCCGTCGGCTTGCCGTCCACCAGCAGCGTCACGGTGCCGTTCGGCGTCGATCGCCCCGCCACGACGGCCTCCCCGTTCGGTTCGATGCGGAGGGTCTCGAAGGTCGGCGCGACCGGCTCCGCGGCGGGCAGGGTATTCTCGCCGCGGGCGCCGGCTGCTCGTCCGGCCTCGGCGCCCTGGCCGGCC
>NZ_VRUX01000467.1:0-3402 GCF_008039885.1 Methylobacterium sp. WL103 | reverse complement strand
GTGGGGCCGGGGCCCCACATCAGCTTGCCCTTCACCAGCGGGTCGCCGCCTTCGGGGCGGGCCGAGCGGACGAGGTCGAGGATCGCGTCGACCACGGTCTCGCCCACCGGCAGGCGGCGCACGAGGCGCTGCGCGGTCAGCAGCGCGTCGGTCGACATCACGGCCTTCACGCCCTGGTCGGCGACGCCGGTGGTCTCGATCAGGATGCGGCGCTCGGCGGCGCGGTCGGGATAGCCGACGTCGATCTCCAGCAGGAAGCGGTCGAGCTGCGCCTCGGGCAGCGGATAGGTGCCCTCCTGCTCGATCGGGTTCTGGGTGGCGAGCACGTGGAACGGCCGCGGCAGGTCGTGGCGCTCGCCGGCGACCGAGACGAAGTTCTCCTGCATCGCCTGCAGCAGCGCGGACTGCGTGCGCGGGCTCGCGCGGTTGATCTCGTCGGCCATCAGGAGCTGGGTGAAGACCGGGCCCTTGACAAAGCGGAACGAGCGGCGGCGGTCGGCATCCTCGTCCAGGATTTCGGTGCCGAGGATGTCGGAGGGCATCAGGTCGGGCGTGAACTGCACCCGCCGGGCGTCGAGCCCGAGCACGGTGCCCAGCGTCTCGACGAGCTTGGTCTTGGCCAGACCCGGCAATCCGACGAGGAGGCCGTGGCCGCCGGCCAGGATCGTGACGAGGGCGAGGTCGACGACCTTCTCCTGTCCGAAGATCACCCCGTGGATCGCTTCGCGCGCCTGGCCGACGGAGGCGAGGCAGGCTTCGGCGGTGGCGACGATGCCGTCGTCGAGGGTGGTGGCGGACGAGCCCTGACTCATGCCGATGGGGTTTCCGTCTTGATCGTCGGGCCTTGCAGCCGGGGGCGACGCTGGCGTCGTTCTGGGGGCGGAGTGTGCGGCGGTTCGTGACCGGCTGGCAAGGCCGGCATCGCCGCAGGTTCGTGGGGCGCGACCTGTGGCGCTTCAGCTACGCTCCGACGCCGTCACCTGGGTCTGGCCGTCCGAGGGCGCGACCGCGTCGCAGGAAAACGGGTTCGGCGGCGCGTTGACCCCCCGCCAGCGCGCGAAGCGCCAGGGCAGGAACCAGCGCGCCCGCGTCGGCAGGGCGTCGGGCACGAGGTCGATGCCGTGGGTGCCGAAGGGACCGCAGCGGCAGATCCGCGAAAATCCCATCCAGGCGCCGGGCCAGAGCCCGTGCCGGGCGATCGCCGCGTCCGCGTAGTCGGAGCAGCTCGGCCAGTGCCGGCACTGTCGGCCGACGAGGCCGGACAGCGTGAGTTGATAGCCGCGGATCGCGATCCGCGCGGCACGCCGCAGCATCGCGTCAGGCGGCGCGCCTGGCGGCCTCGATGCGGTCGAGGGCCTCCACCACCGCGTCGAAGGTGAGGAGGGTCGAGGCGTGGCGTGCCTTGAAGTCGCGCACCGGCGCGAGCACGGAGAGGTCGGCCCAGCGGCCCTCGGGCGCCGGGCCGTTCGCCTTCAGCATCGCACGCATGGTCTCGCGCACGCACCGAAGCTCCTCGGGGCTGGAGCCGACCACGTGCCGCCCCATCAGCGAAGACGAGGCCTGGCCGAGCGCGCAGGCCTTCACGTCGTGGGCGAAGTCGGCGACCGTCCCGTCGGCCCCGAGCACGAGGTCGACGGTCACCGTCGAGCCGCAGAGCTTCGAATGCGCCGTCGCGCTGGCGTCCGGCGCCGAGAGCCGGCCGAGCCGGGGGATGTCGGCGGCGAGTTCGAGGATGCGCCGGTTGTAGATGTCGTCGAGCATGGGCGCCTTCCGCTCCTTGTCGCTGCGTGGTCGGTCGCTGCGTGGTCGGCCCCGTGCGAGCCGCCCTTGCGCCCCGCGCGCCGTGCATTGCGCGATCGTGCAAGAACGACGATATAGGCCGCTTCAGGCCGTTTCGCGAGGAGGCGGCTCGTCGACCAGGGTCGCGCCCACGGCCACGGACACCGCAACCACCGGGGCGCCGGCCCGGAGCCATCCGGGCTCCGAGACGGTTCGACCGACATGTACGCCAAGCCGGACAGTACGACGATGAAGGCCCGTGTGGCGCGGGCCGGAGATGCCATGGATGCCGCGCTCAAATCACTGTCCTACGGCGCCGCCCGTCCCCTTCCCGAGGCCGAGCCGAGCTTGAGCGTCATGCGCAACGACAACGACCGCGTGGTGGCGAGCCTCGCCGAGCGCCGTGCCGAGACGGCCGCGCCGGACGGCGCCAAGGACATCGCGAAGAAGCCCGAATCCGCGACGCGGGTGCCCGACGGCATCGCCCTCGCCCGCCCGAGCCGCGAGGAGGCCGAGGCCGCCGTCCGCACCCTGCTGCGCTGGGCCGGCGACGACCCGAACCGCGAAGGCCTGCTCGACACCCCGGCCCGCGTGGTCAAGGCCTACGGCCAGCTCTTCGGCGGCTACGAGGTCGACGCGGACGCCCTGCTCGAGCGGGTGTTCGAGGAGGTCGAGGGCTATTCCGACATCGTCCTGGTGCGCGACATCCCGTTCTACTCCCATTGCGAGCACCACATGGTGCCGTTCATGGGCCTGGCGCACATCGCCTACTACCCGACCAAGGGCGTGGTCGGCCTGTCCAAGCTCGCCCGCGTGGTGGACACCTTCGCCCGCCGGCTGCAGACGCAGGAGACGATGACCGCCCAGATCGCCGACGTGATCGAGAGCATCCTCAAGCCCCGCGGCGTCGCCGTCCTCGTCGAGGCGGAGCATCTCTGCATGGCGATGCGCGGCGTCCAGAAGGCCGGCGTTTCCACCATCACCACCCAGTTCCGCGGCGCCTTCCGCGAGGACGCCAGCGAGCAGGTGCGGTTCCTGACGCTGGTCCGCGGCGGCAAGTCGTAGCCGCATTAAGGCGTAGCCGCATTCATGTGGCGTCGCCGCCCCTTCCCTCCCCCGCAGAGGGGGGAGGGATGCTCGCGGACCGAGTGCTCTGCGCAGGAACCGTCATCCGATGACCGTCCCCCCATTCGATCCGCCCGGTAGCCGTACCGAGGTCGAGGAAGGCGTGGTCTTCACGCCCCGCTTCGACCGCGACGGGCTCGTGGCCTGCATCGCCGTCGACGCGCAGGACGGCCGCGTGCTGATGCTCGCGCACATGAATGCCGAATCGCTGCGACGGACGCTGGAGACCGGCGAGGCCTGGTACTGGTCGCGCTCGCGACGGGAACTCTGGCACAAGGGCGCGACCTCGGGCCAGGTCCAGCGCGTCGTCGAGATGCGCACCGATTGCGACCAGGACGCGCTGCTGATCACCGTCGCGGTCGGCGGCGACGGCGGCTGTTGCCATACCGGGCGGCGCGCCTGCTTCTACCGTAGCGTCGCCCTCGACCCGGACGGCCGCGCGGTGCTGAACCCCGCCGGCCCATGAGCGGCGCGCACGCCCTGCTGCGGCACGCGGCG
>NZ_VRUX01000466.1:0-3404 GCF_008039885.1 Methylobacterium sp. WL103 | reverse complement strand
CCCCGCGCCGCCTCCTGCCCCGCCGCAAGCGCAGGCTCCTTCCTCGTCCCCTCCCCAGACCTCCGGGCGAAAAACCCTGGTGGAGGCGCCGGCCAACGCCGACGACGTGGACGCGGTGACGTTGCCGGCCAAGCCCGCCGCGATCCTGGCCGGCAAGACGAAGTGGGACGAGGCGGTGCCGAGCCTCAAGGACGCCTTCGCCCGGATCGAGGCCGACCTGGCCAAGGCCGGCATCGCGCCGACCGGTCGCCCGCTCGCGGTCTTCACCCGGACCGACGACGACGGCTTCGCCTACGAGGCGATGATCCCGGTGGCGTCCGCGCCCGACCCGGCGCCGACCGCCGCCGACGGCCTGCGCTTCGGCACCACCCCGTCCGGCAAGGCCCTGCGCTTCCCGCACAAGGGCTCCTACGACGACATCGACGGCACCTACGAGACCCTGACCACCTACCTCGACGCCAAGGACATCGTCGTCCAGGACCGCTTCATCGAGGAATACGTCACCGACCTCGCCGACAAGGCCGACGACAAGCTCGACGTGAACATCTACGCGCTGACGCGCTGAGCATTTTCAAGCGAGGTGGATGCCGGCTCGCGTGAAGAACATGTTCTAACCCTGCGGCATCGGGCTGGGGAACCGGAGGGAATTCTCTCGGATTCCGCCCCCATGCCCAGCGCGAACCGCCACGACCTCTTCGCCGCCGCCCGCCCTCTCCGCGCAGCCGCGGCGACGGATGGGCCGCCCGCCGACCTCACGGCGAAGGCGCTGGAGATCCACCGCCGGCTGTGCCCGGTCTACGGTTGCCCGATCCCGTACTTCCACAGCCTCGATCCGCTCTCCGAGCTGGTCTCGTCGCTGCTCTCGCACCGCACCCGCAACGCCGATTCGGGCCGCGCGTTCAAGGCGTTGCGCACCCGCTTCCCCGATTGGGCCGACCTGATCGCCGCCCCGGTGGAGGCGATCGAGGAGACGATCCGCGGCGTGACCTGGCCGGAGCTGAAGGCGCCGCGCATCCAGGCCGTTCTGCGGGCGGTGGAGGCGCGCCACGGCGGCCTGTCGCTCGACTTCCTGGGGGAAATGCCGGTGGACGCGGCGCGGGCCTGGCTCGAGGCGATCCCCGGAATCGGCCCCAAGACCAGCGCAGCCGTGCTGTCGTTCTCGGTGCTGCGCATGGCGGCTCTGCCGGTGGACAGCCACCACCACCGCGTCGCCCAGCGCCTCGGGCTGATCGGTCCGAAGATGGATGTCGGCCCGTCGCACCCGATCTTGAGGTCGCAGCTTCCCGCCGACTGGTCGGCCCAGGACCTCTACGACAACCACGAGATCCTGATGCTGCACGGCCAGCAGGTCTGCCACCACCGCAAGCCCGCCTGCTGCCGCTGCGTGCTCGTCGACCTCTGCCCGAGCGCGCAGGTGGCCTACCGCGAGCCATAGACAATAGCGGTCGCTCGAAGCCGCGTTCAGCAACTTGAGGGCGCGAAGAGCGCTCGCGGAGGAGCGGGCCTTTCAGGACGTCGGTCCTGCAAAGCGTAGCGGGGCGAAAGTTTGTGCTCGTGGAGGCGGGCGTCGGCGATTGAGGGCGTCAGAAAGACAGGGCCAGCGCTTTCAGGCGATTGCCCTGAGCCGTAGTCGCCCCTCGCCTTGACCGGCTCGTCCCCCGGGTGCCAGAAACCCGCCCATCCAGGGACGCGAGATCGCCTCGGCCCGGCATTCGAGGGACCGCGCCGATGGCCGCGTTCAAGGAACTGGTGTTCTCGGGCGTGCAGCCGACGGGCAACCTGCATCTCGGCAACTACCTCGGGGCGATCAAGCGCTTCGTCGAGATGCAGGCGCGCGAGGCGCAGTGCCTGTATTGCGTCGTCGACCTGCACGCGATCACCTTGTGGCAGGACCCGGAGGCGTTGAAGGGTCAGATCCGCGAGGTCACCGCCGCCTTCCTGGCCGCCGGCATCGATCCGAAGCGCTCGATCGTGTTCAACCAGAGCCAGGTGCCGCAGCACGCCGAGCTCGCCTGGGTGTTCAACTGCGTCGCGCGCCTCGGCTGGCTCAACCGCATGACCCAGTTCAAGGACAAGGCCGGCAAGGACCGCGAGGCGGCCTCGATCGGCCTGTACGCCTATCCCGTGCTGATGGCCGCCGACATCCTCGCCTACCGCGCGACGCACGTGCCGGTCGGCGAGGACCAGAAGCAGCATCTCGAGCTGACTCGCGACATCGCGCAGAAGTTCAACACCGACTTCGCCGGCTCGATCGCAGCGCACGGGCACGACGAGGGCGCCGGCTTCTTCCCGATCACCGAGCCGCTAATCGGCGGGCCGGCCGCCCGGGTGATGAGCCTGCGCGACGGCACCAAGAAGATGTCGAAGTCCGACGCCTCGGACAATTCGCGCATCAACCTCACCGACGATTCCGACGCGATCGCCAGCAAGGTGCGCCGGGCCAAGACCGATCCCGACGCCCTCCCTTCGGAGGCCGCTGGCCTTGCCGGCCGGCCGGAGGCCGACAACCTTGTCGGCATCTTCGCCGGGCTCAAGGGCACCACCCGCGACGCGGTGCTCGCCGATTACGGCGGCGCGCAGTTCTCGGCCTTCAAGGGCGCGCTCGTCGAGCTCGCCGTGGAGACGCTGGCGCCGATCGCCGCCGAGATGAAGCGGCTCACCGCCGATCCGAGCCACATCGACGCGGTGCTGGCCGACGGTTCGGAGCGGGCTGAGGCCATCGCCGCGCCGACGCTCGATGCGGTCAAGGACATCGTCGGCTTCGTCCGCCGCACGCGCCTGCGCAGCGTGTGATGGCGGTCCGGGCCCTGATCTTCGACGTCTTCGGGACGCTGGTGGATTGGCGCTCGGGCGTGGCGCGTGAGGCGGAGCAGCTGCTCGCGCCCTATGCCCCGCAGCTCGATGGCGGTGCCTTCGCCGATGCGTGGCGGGCGCGCTACGGGCCGTCGATGGAGACGGTGCGCTCCGGCGCCCGCGGCTACGTCGACCTCGACGCGCTCCAGGCGGAGTCGCTGCCCGCGGTGCTGGCTGCCTTCGGGATCGACGGGGTTCCCGAGGCGGTCCTGGCCGACCTCGTCCTGGCCTGGCACCGGCTCGATGCATGGCCGGAGGTGCCGGATGCGCTCGTGCGCCTGCGGGCGGCCCACCTGCTCGCGCCCGTCTCGAACGGGCATGTCCGGCTGATGGTCGACCTCGCCCGGCGCAACGGCTTTACGTTCGACGCCATCCTCGGGGCGGGCTATTCCCGCGACTACAAGCCGAAACCCGCGCTCTACCGGGACGCGGTCGCGACCCTGGGCTTCTCGGCCTCCGAGACCTTGATGGTCGCAGCGCATTCGCTCGACCTCGCGGCGGCGGCGCAGCATGGGCTGGCGACCGCCCACATCGCCCGCCCGCGCGAGCAC
>NZ_VRUX01000465.1:0-3408 GCF_008039885.1 Methylobacterium sp. WL103 | reverse complement strand
GCCCCTGGGCCGCGGCGGGCCCGGCGGCGAGCGTCGCCAGCAGGCCCGCGAGAGCGGCGAGGGGGAGCGAGGTCCGAACGGGCATCGGGGTGATCCGGCGCGAGTGAAGGCGATCGGCGAAGCGCCGATCAGAACTTGACGGCCGCGCCGCCGCGGACGGTGTTCAGGTTGGCCTTGTGCCCGTCGAAGTCGTTGAACAGCACGTACTGGTATTCGGCGCGCAGCAGGATGCTCGGCGTGATCGCGTATTCGAGGCCCCCGCCCAGCGCGATGCCGCCCACCGTCTTGGTCTTCGATTGATTGATGACGGTCGTGTAAGGCACACCCGCGGTCGGGTTGGCCTGATTGAACGCGCGATAGCCGAAATTGTACACGTAAGCTGGTTTGCCGGCGGTCAAAGCCTGGTTGGCGGCAAAGGTCGTCGCATTGAATCCGGAATCCTCGACCGTGACGCCGTCGGCGATGCGGGCTCGACCGATCGCGAAACCACCCGTCACGAAGGGCAGGAAATTCCCAAGGGCATAGCCCGCGCGTGCGCGGATCGTGCCGAAGTCGTTGATCTTGGTGACCGAGTGGCCCGTGAGCGAGAGGGTCTCGACGACGCCATCATCGCGGGACTTGATGCGCCCGACGCCGTCCGTGGTGGTGCCGGTCCGGCCGAAGCTGGTGTAGTCCGCCTCGATGCCGACCACGATCTCGTCGAACTGGAAATTGTATCCGGCGAAGGCACCGAAGCTGGTGTCGCCCACCCGCTTCGAGGACGGGCTCATGAGGGTGGACGTGTTGAAGATCGATTCGGCCGACGTGTCGTGGGTCTGCCGATAGACGAGCGGCTGGTAGGCGTTCTTGAACCCCAGCGCGGCCGAGCTGTAGCCGCCGTGCCCGCCGAGATACACGCCGCTCCAGTCGATCGTCGTGACGGCGGCCGGCGGGTCGTAGTCGGGGCCGCGCAGAAAATCGTAGTCGAGGTCGGCGGCGCGCGCCGCGGTCGGGCCGGCGAGGCTCAAGGCGGCAAGAAGTGCGTGGGAAGTCTTACGCATCACGGTCGTCCTCGGGGCGGCAGCACCGCCGCACTACGAAACCTGTTCTGTCTTGATAGGGAGGTAACCTTAATGTCGGGTTTCCACCGCGGCCGATATGCTGTGCCGATGCGAGGCACCGCGCACACATGACGGCCGTCGCCCGCCGGCCCGTCGCGATAAGAGGGAATGCCCGAGCGTGAACCGGATGCCGGCGAGGCGTCGGAGGGCGCGCCGTCCGCGCGGGTCGTCGGGGGCCGTCCTTCCGCGCAAGGCGAGTCGCGGACGGCCCGAGGGCGTCCTGCGGCCCGTCCTGATCGCCGTCGAGAACCCGGCTCAGTTGCCGTAGGCGGTGTTGCCGACGCCGACGAGGTTCGGCAGGCCGCCGAGGCTGCCGACGCCGCCGAGGTCGTAGCGCAGGCCGAGGCGGAACTCGTTGGCGGCGAGGTCCTTCAGGCGCGTGCCGCCGTTGTAGGCGTCCAGCCCGCTCTTGGCGTTGCCGAAGTCGACGTAGCGGTAGGCCGCGTCCACGCTGAAGCCGCCGCCGACCGCATAGGAGACGCCGCCGGTGAGCGCCCAGGCCAACGAGGCGACGGCGCGGCCCGGGCGCGTCACGGCGGTGCGCGGGCCGGTGCCCGGGTTGCTGTCGCAGGAATCGGCCGTGCAGGTGGTCTGGGTGTAGCCGCGGGCGACGCCCATGTCGGAGAAGCCGATTCCGGCGCCGACATAGGGCGTCAGCCCCCACCAGGTGCCGAGGTCGGCGTAGACGTTGACGAGGCCGGTCAGCGCGGAGACCTGCGCCGCCTCGACGTTGTAGCCGGTGGCGAAGTTCGAGCGCGAGGAGTAGGCGCGGTAGCGCGCGGGCCCGCGCTGGTCGATGGTCGCGTCCACGCGCAGCCACGGGTTGATCCGGTAGCCGACGCCGCCACCGCCACCGGCCGCATCGCTCAGGCGCAGGCCGACGAGGGGCGGCATGCCGGGATCGTTCGCATCCGCCCGTGTGTCGTCGTGCGGGCGCCCGTAGACCGATTCCGTGAAGTCGGCCCGCAGGTACCAGCCGCCGCCGACCTCGACGGGCGGCGCGGCCGGCGGGGGCGGGGGCGCCAGGTCGGCGGCCTCGGCCGCTCTAATCCCGAGACCTTGTCCGAGCCCAAGGAGAAGCAGCGCCGTGGCGGCGAAGCGGCGTTCGAGCGCAGCCATGGGGACGTCCTTACGCAAGACCTGATACCAAGTCTCATGGGTAGGAACCCATGAGGTCCGGCGGATTGCCGCCGCCCCGCAGTCGCGGGGGCCGGACCTCGATGAGTCGGGCTCATCGAGGTCTGGTATGACATCGCATCCCGCAGGACACCTTGCGAAGACTGGTAAACCACAAATCTTGTGAACGGCTTAACCGTATTCGTTCGGGTCTTCGTCGGTGCCGAAACGCAAGAAGCCGGCGCGGATGCGATCCGCGCCGGCTTCGAAGATGGCGTGCCGAAGGCTCAGTACTTGCGGACGAGCGGACCCGGGGCCGGCTGATAGTCGTTCATCAGCGGCGGCAGCGGCGCGGCGACGAGGCCGCCGAGCATGTAGCGCACGCCGATCTTCACGTCGTGGGCCTCGATGTCCTTGACCTTCACGCCGGCCCCGGCCTCGCCGCAGCAGGTGGAGAAGCTGGCGCCGGTCGAGGCATGGCCGAGGTTCAGGTAGCGGTAGGCGAGTTCCACCTTGAACGCGTCGGTGACGTTGTAGGCGAGGCCAGCGTGGAGGGCCCAGGCGAAGCTGCCGGTGGTCTTGTCCTTGTAGGACTTGGTGTTGGCCTGGTTGTTGTAGACCACGTTGCCGTTGGCGTCGTAGACAGGAGCGTAGTTGTAGGTCGGGGGTGCGCAGGGGCAGCCGCCGCCGTATTGCGGGTTGCCGTAATCGTAGGCGTAGGACGCGCTGGTGTACTGGCCGTTGCTGCCGTAGCCCGAGACGTGGTTGAAGGCGTAGCCGGCGCCGGCGCCGACGAACGGCGTGATGCCGTACCAGGTGCCGAGGTCGAAGTAGGCGTTGGCGAGCACGACGGCCGAATCGAAGTGGCCGCTCGACTTGTTGATGCCGTAGGAGCCGAGCCCGTTCTCGTCGGTGTAGCCCTTGTAGTACTCGCTGCCGCGCAGGCCGGTGGAGTAGCGATACTCGCCGGTCACGTCGGCGCGCAGGAACGGGGTGAACTGGTAGCCGACGCCCGCTCCGGCGAAGCCGCCGCCGCCGACCTCGTTGCCGTAGGAGCGGTTGGCATCCGGGTAGGGGTTGTAGTCGTAGGAGGTGCTGTACTTCGCCCGGTCGTAGACGCTGGCGCCGACGTCGCCGCGCAGGTACCAGCCGCCGCCGACTTCGATCGGCGGTGCGTAGGGCGGCGGGGGCG
>NZ_VRUX01000464.1:0-3415 GCF_008039885.1 Methylobacterium sp. WL103 | reverse complement strand
GCCAGGAGCAGCGCGAGGGTGCTCGAAGCGAGCCGCCTCACGAGGCCGCCTCCGAGAGCGCGGCCTGCACGCGGGCGACGCCTGCGGGGTCGTCCATCCACAGCCCGCTCTCCAGCCCGACGAACTCGGCGCCGGTCGCCGCGAGCGCCGCGACCTCGGCCTCGGTGCAGGCGACGCCGATGCATGGCGTCTCGAAGATTTCGGCCCACCACGCGGTGCGCTCGTGCACGCCCTCTGCGTCGGCGGCGACGCCGTCGGGGTAGAGGCCGCCGAACATCAGGTAGTCGATGCCGGCCTCGCCCGCATCCATCGCCGCGTGCCGGGTCTCGATCCCGCCGACGCCGAGGATGCGGCCGTCGCGCAGACGCCCGCGCAGCTCCTGCAGCGTGCCTTCCTCCGGCTTGTCGACGTGGATGCCATCCGCCCCGCCCCGCGCCGAGATGCTGACGAGGTCGCCCGCGAAACCCGGGGCGGCGACGACCAGCGCCGCGCCGGCCGCCTGCACCGCGGGCGCGACGCGTTTCACCAGGGCGATCAGGCTGCGCTCGTCCGCGGGTGCCAGGCGCAGGATCACCGCGGCCACGTCGCCCGCGGCGCAGGCTCGCTCCAGCGCGGGCACCAGCGCGTCGACATGCTCCGCCCCGACATGGTGCGGCGTCAGCAGGGTGAGGCGGGGTGCGTCGGTCATGCGCCCTGATACCGCCGCGGAGGGCGTCGGGGAAGCGGAGAGGAGCGTTGCGGCCCTGGCAAAGAGAGGTCGAAGTCTCGCTCGAGCGTCCTCGTACGCGCCCGTCATTCTGGGGCTGCGCAGCAGAGCCCGGAATCCAGAACCATAGGCCGTGATCGAGAATGCACCGTCGGCGGCTCTGGATTCCTGGCTCGCCTCACGGCGCCCCGGAATGACGGTGTCGGGGCGGTGAAGGGGGGCCTTCCCTTACCGCCCCGATCGAAGGCGCCGCCTCAGTTCGCGGTGATCTTCGGGTCGAGCGAGCCGTTTGCGTAGCGCTTGGCCATGGCGGAGACCGAGATCGGGCGGATCTTCGAGCCCTGGCCGGCGGTGCCGAACTCCTCGAAGCGCTGCTTGCACAGCTTGGTCATCGCCTCCATGGCGGGCTTGAGGTACTTGCGCGGATCGAACTCGGCCGGGTTCTCGGCGAGCACCTTCCGGATCTGGCCGGTCAGCGCCATGCGGTTGTCGGTGTCGATGTTGATCTTGCGCACGCCGTGCTTGATCCCGCGCTGGATCTCGGCCACCGGCACGCCCCAGGTCGGCTTCATCTGGCCGCCGTACTGGTTGATGATGTCCTGCAGATCCTGCGGCACCGAGGACGAGCCGTGCATGACGAGGTGGGTCGTCGGCAGGCGCCGATGGATCTCCTCGATCACGTTCATCGCGAGCACGTCGCCGTCGGGCTGGCGCGTGAACTTGTAGGCGCCGTGGCTGGTGCCCATCGCCACCGCCAGCGCGTCGACCTTGGTCGCCTGCACGAACTTCACCGCTTCTTCCGGGTCGGTGAGCAGCTGGTCGTGCGAGAGCGTGCCTTCGAAACCGTGGCCGTCCTCGGCCTCGCCCTCGCCGCTCTCGAGCGAGCCGAGCACGCCGAGCTCGCCCTCCACCGAGACGCCGGCCCAGTGCGCCATCTCCGAGACCTTGTGGGTGATGCCGACGTTGTAGGCGTAGTCGGCCGGCGTCTTGCCGTCGGCCTTCAGCGACCCGTCCATCATCACCGAGGTGAAGCCGTACTGGATCGCGGTGGCGCAGGTGGCCTCGTCGCTGCCGTGGTCGAGGTGCATGCAGACGGGGATGTGCGGATAGATCTCGACGAGGCCGTCGATCAGCTTGGCCAGCACGATGTCGTTGGCGTAGGCGCGCGCGCCCTTGCTCGCCTGCAGGATCACCGGGGAATCGGTGGCGTCGGCGGCCGCCATGATGGCGAGCCCCTGCTCCATGTTGTTCATGTTGAAGGCCGGCACGCCGTAGCCGTACTCGGCGGCGTGATCGAGAAGCTGCCTCAACGTGATCCGCGCCATCGTCCGTGCTCCGTCTTAGGTCTGGTCGGGTCTGTGGGGAGAACGCCGCCGCGGCCCGGATGGATCGTGCGGGACGGCGCGAAAATCGCCGGAAAAGTCGGCTGTTGAAACTCAGCTCTTGGCGCGCAGGGCCTCGACGCCCGGAAGCGTCTTGCCCTCCAGCCATTCGAGGAAGGCGCCGCCGGCGGTCGAGATGTAGGAGAAGGTCTCCGAGACGCCCGCATGGTTCAGCGCGGCCACCGTATCGCCGCCGCCGGCGACCGAGACGAGCTTGCCAGACGCCGTGCGATCGGCCGCGTGCCGGGCGGCGGCGACGGTGGCGGCATCGAACGGCGTCAGCTCGAAGGCGCCGAGCGGGCCGTTCCACACCAGCGTCGCGGCCTCGTCGATCGCCGCGTCGATCAGGGCGACGGATTTCGGCCCGGCGTCGAGGATCATGCCGCCCTCGGGCACCGCGTCGACCGAGACGGTCTCGTGGGCCGCGTTCGCCTTGAACTCGGAGGCGACGACGGCGTCGACCGGCAGGATGATCCGGCACTTGGCGGCCTCGGCCGCGGCGATGATGCGCAGGGCGGTCTCGGCGAGGTCCTTCTCGCACAGCGACTTGCCGACGGGCTTGCCCTGCGCGTGCAGGAAGGTGTTGGCCATGCCGCCGCCGATCACCAGCATGTCGACCTTGGCGACGAGGTTCTCGAGCAGGTCGATCTTCGAGGAGACCTTGGCGCCGCCGACCAGAGCGATCACCGGGCGGGCGGGGGCTTCGAGGCCCTTGGTCAGGGCGTCGAGCTCGGCCTGCATCAGGCGGCCGGCATAGGCCGGCAGGCGGTGGGCGAGGCCCTCCGTCGAGGCGTGCGCCCGGTGGGCGGCCGAGAACGCCTCGTTGACGTAGACGTCGCCGTTGGCAGCGAGCGCGTCGGCGAAGGCCGCGTCGTTCGTCTCCTCGCCGGCATGGTAGCGGGTGTTCTCGAGGAGCAGCACGTCGCCGTCCTTAATCGCCGCGATCGCCGCCGACGCGGCCGGGCCGACGCAATCCTCGGCGAAGGCGACCGCGCTGCCAAGCTTGTCGGACAGGGTGGCGACGACGGGGGCTAGCGAATCCTTGGGATCGCGCTTGCCCTTCGGCCGGCCGAAATGGGCGAGCAGCACCACCTTGCCGCCTTGCCCGGCGATCTCGCGGATCGTCGGCACCACGCGCTCGATCCGGGTCGCGTCGGTGACGCGGCCGCCCTCCATCGGGACGTTGAGGTCGACGCGGAGCAGGACGCGCTTGCCCGCCAGCGAGCCGGAATCGTCGAGGGTGCGGAAGGCGGTCATGCGGTCCTGCTCTGTCGGTGTCGGGTCAGCGCGCGGGCGAGGGGGCGGACGACGTGGCGGGGGCGTGGGC
>NZ_VRUX01000463.1:0-3426 GCF_008039885.1 Methylobacterium sp. WL103 | reverse complement strand
GGCCCGCGGCTCGCCGCCCGCCTCGTCGCGGAGCTGAAGGACAAGGCGCCGTCCTTCGCGCCCCTCGACCCGGCTTTGGTCGCGCTGGCCGGCGCGGTGGAAAACCGCTCCGCGCCCCAGCCCGTCGCGGACGCGATCTCGGCGCTGGTCAACCTCGGCTACGCCCAGCTCCAGGCCTCGGCCGCGATCGCCGCCGCCCTGCGCTCGGCCGGCGAAGGCGCCGAGACCAAGGTGCTCATCCGCCTCGGGTTGAAGGAGTTGGCGCAGTAGGCCGACGGGCCGCGCAGACGCTGGCGCGCGATGGGATCGTGCGCTCGTGATCGCCGGAGCCTTGACCGGCGCGGCGCCGGATGGCATGTGGCCCGCAAGCTAAGGTCTTGAAAACGCATAGTTTTCAAGAATTCTAAACTGGAAGGCGGTCCGACAGGGCCGGGACGGCGTACGGTGACCGGCCTCGCAGGCGTCGAGGTCGACGAAGGTAACGAGCCTCCAACCATCGGGTTTTGGATCGTATGATCGTCTGTTCCTGCAACGTCCTCTCGGACGGCGCCGTGCGCGGGTGCCTCGGCGACGGGCCCGGCTGTCCGCGCACGCCGGCCCAGGTCTACGCCTGCCTCGGCTGCAGCCCGAAATGCGGCCGATGCGCCCGCACCATCCGCGCGATCATGCAGAACGCGCTGGCCGGCGCCGCGATCGAAGCGGGACACGAGGCCCATGCCTGCGCGACGGGTTGCGCAACCGGCTGCAGTTTGGGAAAGGTCCAGCCTGCAGAGGAGGGGATCGCCGCCTGAGGCGTGGCCCGGCTTTCCCCTCGCACGCGTCAAGGGGAGAACGGGTTTCATGAAGGGCGACATCAAGGTCATCGAGTATCTCAACCGCGGCTTGCGCAGCGAGTTGACGGCGGTGAGCCAGTACTGGCTCCACTTCCGGATGCTCAACGACTGGGGCTACATCGACCTCGCCAAGTTCTGGCGCAAGGAATCGATCGAGGAGATGAACCACGCGGACCGGTTCGTCGACCGGATCCTGTTCCTCGACGGCTTCCCCAACCTTCAGGAGCTCGATCCCCTGCGGATCGGCCAGAACGTCGAAGAGATCATCGCCTGCGATCTCGCCGCCGAGTGCGAGGCGCGGGCGCTCTACCTCGAGGCCGCCAAGTACTGCGACTCGATCAACGACCGGGTGTCGAAGCGCCTGTTCGAGGATTTGGCCGAGGATGAGGAAGGCCATATCGACTTCCTCGAGACCCAGCAGGAGCTGATCCGCCAGATCGGCCTGCCGCTCTACGCCCAGCGCCACATCGGCGGCCTGGAGCCGATCGCCCCCGAAGCCGAATGAGACCGTCGCGGGATCGCCGGCTTTCCCCGGTGGTCCCGCCTCTCAATAGAGCCGCGTGCGGTACGCCTCCTCGGTGGCGCGCTCGGCGTCAGCGACGCTGACGGTGCCGCCCTGCTCGGCGAGGATGCGGCCGAGGCTCGGGAAGCTCGCGCGCTCGACCTGCACCGCCGGCGACCACAGCTTGGCGCGCATCAGCGCCTTGCCGCAGTGGAAGAACATCTCCTCCACCGTCACGCGCAGACCCGTCGTCGGGACCTTGCCCTGGGCGACCATCGGCGCGAGCAGATCCGGCGCGGTGACCAGCGTCGCGCGGCCGTTGACCCGCAGGGTCTCGTCGATGCCCGGCACGAAGAAGATCAGTCCCACGCCCGGATTGCCGAGCACGTTGCCGAAGCTGTCGACGCGATTGTTGCCGCGGCGGTCCGGGATCAGCAGCGTCGCGTCGTCCAGAACCTGGACGAAGCCCGGCGCGTCGCCCCGTGGGCTCGCGTCGGCCCGTCCCTCCACGTCCATCGAGGCGAGGACGAGGAAGGGCGAAAGCGCGATGAAGTCGCGGGCGAAGTGATCGAGCCTGGGCAGAACCTTGTGCTCGGCCATCGGCCGGATCGCGCCCACATGCGCGCGCAAGGCCTCGGGCCCGTCGAGGATCGTGTCGTCGGTCGTCCCGCTCACGTCGGCATCCTCTGGTTCGGCTGGTTGCGGTCCGGTCAGCAGGAATCGGACCATGCCCTGCGTGATCGCGGATAGCATGATCGCGCCCCGGTTCCGGGCTCCCGCGGTACGCGCCGTCACACCGGCGAAATCGGAGGTCTTGACGGGCCGTCTCCTCGGCGCTTGATCCGGCATCGGACATCGACAGGCACCAGGCGCATGACGGCTCTCGCACCGAACGACCGCCTGCCGGCGGCTTTGCGCGGCACGCTCGCGCTGCCGGTGATCGCCGCGCCGCTGTTCATCGTGTCCGGCCCCGACCTCGTGATCGCCCAATGCCTGTCCGGCATCGTCGGGTCGTTCCCGGCGCTGAACGCCCGCCCGGCCGAACTGCTCGATACCTGGCTGACGCGCATCACCACGACGCTCGCCGTGGCGCGGGCGGCGGAGCCGACCCGGACGATCGCGCCGTTCGCGGTCAACCAGATCGTGCACGCCTCGAACGACCGCCTCGCCCGGGACGTCGCCGCCTGCGTCAACCATCAGGTTCCGATCGTGATCACCTCGCTCAGGGCGCCAGACGACGTCGTGCGGCCGATCCATGGCTATGGCGGCGTCGTGTTCCACGACGTGACCACCGTCCGCCACGCCGAGAAGGCGCTGGAGGCGGGGGTGGACGGATTGATCCTGGTCTGCGCCGGCGCAGGCGGCCATGCCGGCACCCTGAGCCCGTTCGCCCTCCTCGGCGAGGTGCGGCGGTTCTACGACGGGCCGATCATCCTGTCGGGTGCGATCACCACGGGCGGCGCGATCCTCGCGGCGCAAGCGATGGGCGCCGACCTCGCCTACATGGGCACCCGCTTCATCGCGACGGCGGAGGCCAACGCCGCCGACACCTACAAGACGATGATCGCCGGGAGCGCGGCGGCCGACATCCTCTACACGCCGTTCTTCACGGGCGTGCCCGGCAACTACCTCAGCCCGAGCATCCGCGCCGCCGGGCTCGATCCCGACAGCCTTCCGCAGGTCGACAAGAGCGCGATGAACTTCGGCAGCAGCCGGGTGAAGGCGTGGCGCGACGTTTGGGGCGCCGGCCAGGGCGTCGGGACCATCGAAGACGCGCCGCCCGTGGCCGAACTGGTCGAACGGCTCAAACGCGAATACGCCGCCGCACGAACGCGCCTCGGCGCCGCGGCCTACTCGGCCGCCTGAGCCCAGGCCTTGGACCGGTCGGGGCGCGCGTCCGGCAGCGCCACGTCGGCAAGTTCCGTGCGGCTGCGGCCGTTGTGCTTGGCGCGGTAGAGCGCGAGGTCGGCCCGGCGCATCAGGGCGTCGAAATCCGCGTCTCCGGGCCGGCTCACCGCGAGGCCGATGCTGACGCCGACCCGAAGGTTCGGCAGCGTCGGCAGGCGCAGGGCGGCGAAGGCGCGGCCGAAC
>NZ_VRUX01000462.1:0-3451 GCF_008039885.1 Methylobacterium sp. WL103 | reverse complement strand
CCGCCACCGGGGCGGGCGCCGCCATGCGGCCGGCGCCTTCGGGCATCCGCAGGACCTCGATCGCCCGGGCGCGGTTGGGAAGCCGGCGCAGGAAGCCGCGCTCCTCGAGGGCGGTGATCAGCCGATGGATGCCCGATTTCGACTTGAGGTCGAGGGCGTCCTTCATCTCGTCGAACGAGGGCGGGACGCCGTCCTCGCGCATCCGCTCATCAATGAATCGTAGGAGATCCAGCTGTTTACGGGTCAGCATCGGCGAGCTCGCGAGAAAGAGCGGCCGCACGAAGGTGAAGCCGCAGAAACAAAACACGAACACCTTAAACGTTCGTCAAGTGTTCCGCAAGGGTTCTTGTCGCGACGCGCTGCGCGGACAGACGAATTCGTTACGCGACGGTGCCAGCGCGGCACGGCGAGGTTCAGCCCTCCAGGCTTCGCCGCACGGCGCGGGCCGTGACGGCGGAGACGCGCACGTTCGATTCCTGCGTCACGCCCGCGATGTGCGGCGTCAGGATCAGGTTCGGCACGTCGGCGAACAGTGCCCCGCCCATAGCATCCAGCGGCTCCTCCGCGAACACGTCCAGCGCCGCCCCGCCGAGATGGCCCGACCGGAGCGCGTCAACGACTGCGCGCTCGTCCACCACGCCCCCGCGGGCGGCGTTGATCAGGATCGCGCCCGGTGGCATTCGGGTGATCGCGTCGGAGCCGATCATCCCCCGCGTCGCCTCGGTGAGCGGCACGTGCAGGGAGAGCACGTCGCTCGAAGCGATCAGCGCGTCGAGTTCGGCACGCGCCACCGAGCCGTGGGCCGGGCGCCACGCGGTGTCCTCGGGCGTCAGGTACGGGTCGAAGGCCGAGACCGCCATGTCGAGCGCCGCGGCGCGCCGGGCGGTCTCGCGGGCGATGGCACCGAAGCCGACGAGGCCGAGGCGCTTGCTGGCGATCTCGCGCCCCATCAACGCGTTGCGCGGCCACGCCCCCGCCGCCACCTGCGCGCTGGCACCGTAGGCGCCGCGCAGCAGCAGCAGAGCCGTGCCGATCACGTACTCGGCCACCGCGCCGTCGTTGGCGCCGATCGCGGGATGGACCGCGATACCGCGGGCTGCGCAGGCCGGCAGGTCGATGTTGTCGAGGCCGACGCCGAGGCGGCCCACCACCTTGAGGTCGGGAGCCGCTGCCAGCAGGTCGCCGCGCACCTGCGTGCGGTTGCGGACGATCAGCCCCGCCGCCTCTTGGAGCGCCGCGCGCAGGGCGTCGGGCCGGTCGACGAGGGTCGGATCGTAGAGCGTCTCGAACCCGGCGAGCTCCGCCCGGATCGCGGCCTCGTCCATGAACTCGCTGATGACGACCTTGAGCATCGCGTGCCGATCCTGTTTCGCACCGCGGCCTAGCCTCCCCCGCGTGCGTCTCCGCCGGGCGCCGTGCCCGCCTGCGGGGCCGTCATCTCGCGTCAGGGCGCATCGGTAAAGGCCGCGCCGGCTCATCGCGAGGGAACGGGCGTGCCGACGCAGCGCCGTTTGGGCTCGGACGGCATTCGTGTCCCGCACATCA
The DNA here is from genome assembly GCF_008039885.1 of Methylobacterium sp. WL103. NCBI lineage: Bacteria > Pseudomonadati > Pseudomonadota > Alphaproteobacteria > Hyphomicrobiales > Methylobacteriaceae > Methylobacterium > Methylobacterium sp. WL103. The sequence continues at coordinate 1,906 of NZ_VRUX01000462.1, read as the reverse complement.
GTATTCGGGCGTCGCCGCCCCGGGTGGCGCTGGACCGGCGCGTGATTAACCGCTTCGCAAGGCAAACCGGCTTAGGTTTGGACCCATGAGGTGCGGCCGGCGGCGGCGCCTTTCGACAATGCGTGACCGACGCCGACCCGAGCCGGCGATTCGGAGACACCGGAGCAGTTTCACCATGGCCCTCGACCTCAGCATGCCGATCCTGGTCGTCGACGACTACCAGACGATGGTCCGCATCATCCGCAACCTCCTGAAGCAGCTCGGCTTCGAGGAGGTCGACGACGCCTCCGATGGCACGGCCGCCCTGGCGCGCCTCAAGGGCCGCAAGTACGGCCTGGTCATCTCCGACTGGAACATGGAGCCGATGACCGGCTACGAGCTGCTTCGCCACGTCCGCGCCGACGAGGGCCTGCGCACCACGCCGTTCATCATGGTCACCGCGGAATCGAAGACCGAGAACGTCATCGCCGCCAAGAAGGCCGGCGTGAACAACTACATCGTCAAGCCGTTCAACGCCGCCACCTTGAAGAGCAAGATCGAAGCGGTCTGCGGCGCCTGAGCGGCCACTCGGGGACGACACGCGGAGGAGTGCTGACGATGGGTGTGCAAAGACCGCTCGGCGCGGCGATCAACCCTGCGACGATGGTCACCGAGTTGATGGAGATCGCGGACTACATCGCCCACGTACGCGACGAGATCGCGGCCTTGCGCGCCAACGAGCTGACGCACGACCGCATCCCGATGGCGCACGAGGAGCTCGGCAACGTCCTGGCGGCGACCGCTGGCGCCACCAACTCCATCATGGAGGCGGCCGAGTCGATGCTGGCGTTGCCGGACGGGCCCGGCTACCGCGACGCGGTCGAAAGCGGCATCGGCACGATCTTCGAGGCCTGCGCCTTCCAGGACATCACCGGCCAGCGCATCGGCAAGGTCGTCGCCGCCCTGCAGCAGTTCGAGGTGCGGCTCGCGCGCTTCTCCAGCGCCGTGCGGGCACGGGACGCGGCCGGCCAGGATCCGGCCGAGGCCGAGCGCAACGAGCGCGCACAGCGCCTGCTCTTGAACGGCCCGCAGCCGAACGGCCCTGCCACCGCCCAGGACGACATCGACGCCCTGTTCGCCTGACCCTCGACGGGCCGGCGCCGCCCCCGCTAAAGCATTTTCAAGCGAGGTGGATGCCGGCTCGCGTGAAGAAAATGCTCTAGAGCGTATGGCTTGAAGCGGACGCATCGAGGCAAAGCATGGCGGCACGGCTCTGGTCCGACCTGACCACGCGGGAGGTCTCCGCGCGGGACATGGGCCGCACGGTCGCGGTGCTGCCGGTGGCGGCGATCGAGCAGCACGGCCCGCATCTGCCGCTCTGCACCGACGTCGCAATCATGGACGGCTACCTTGCGCGCACCTGCGCCCTGGTGCCGGCCGACCTCGACGTGCTGGTCCTGCCGGTGCAGTCGGTCGGCAAGTCCGACGAGCACGACGCCTTTCCTGGAACGCTCTCCCTCACTACCGCGACCGCGCTCGCCGCCTGGGGCGAAATTGGCGCCGGCGTGCACCGCGCCGGCTGCAGCCGGCTGGTGATCATCACCTCGCATGGCGGCAACAGCGCGCTGATCGACCTCGTGGCCGGGGATTTGCGCGCCCGCTTCGGCATGGTGGCGGTGACGACCGCCTGGGCGCGCTTCGGCTACCCGGACGGATGCTTCCCGGAGGACGAGATCGTCCACGGCATCCATGCCGGCGGGGTCGAGACCGCGCTGATGCTGGCCCTGCGCCCCGATCTCGTGCGGCGCGAGGCCGTCGCCGACTTCCCCTCGCGCACCCGCGCCATGGTCGGCGACTTCACGCACCTGCGCGCCGGGCGCCCGGCCGCCTTTGCCTGGAAGGCCGGCGACCTCCATCCGTCGGGCGC
>NZ_VRUX01000461.1:0-3454 GCF_008039885.1 Methylobacterium sp. WL103 | reverse complement strand
CCAATCCTGCAGGGTCTTCATCTCGGCCGACGAGAAGCCCTTCGGCCCGACGAGCTTGTAGCGCATGATCTCGCCCACCGGGCTCGTCGGCGAGATCTGCGGCGTCACGCTCGGCCTGATCAACGGCGACAACGCGCAGGTGGTGGACGGGCTCGCCGCCGGCGAGGAGGTCGTCACCCGCGGCGCGCTGTTCATCGACCGCGCCGCGTCGGGCGACAAGGCGTCCTGACCGGACGGGAACGGCCGGGGGGCATGACGCGATGAACAGCCTGATCGTCTTCTCTCTGCGCCAGCGCGTGCTGGTGTGCCTCGGCTTCCTGGTGATGCTGGCGCTCGGCTACGCCGCCTACACCCAGCTCAACATCGAGGCCTATCCCGATCCGGTCCCGCCGCTCGTCGACGTGATCACCCAGAATCCCGGCCAGTCGGCCGACGAGATCGAGCGCTACATCACGATCCCGCTGGAGGTGGCGCTCGCCGGCATCCCGAACGCGCAGGTGGTGCGCACGATCTCGCTGTTCGGCCTGTCCGACGTGAAGGTGCAGTTCAACTACGAGTTCACCTACGAGGAGGCCTTGCAGCGGGTGCTCAACCGCCTGTCGCAGGCGCCGCCCCTGCCGAACGGCGCGACGCCGCAGATCTCGCCGACGAGCCCGGTGGGCGAGATCATGCGCTACAAGCTCGTCGGGCCGAAGGGCTTCTCGTCGGCCGAGATGAAGACCCTGCAGGATTGGGTGCTGCAGCGCCGCTTCAAGGCGATTCCGGGCGTCGTCGACGTGACCGCCTTCGGCGGCAAGGCCAAGGAATACGAGATCGCGGTCGACCTCAACCGCCTCCAGGCCCAGGGCATGACCCTGGTGCAGCTCGTCTCGGCCCTCAACAACTCCTCGATCAACGTCGGCGGCCAGACGCTGAACGTCGGCGAGCAGTCGGCCGTGGTCCGCGGCGTCGGCCTGATCCGCGACATGGACGACATCAAGGATACGATGCTGACCCAGGTCGCCGGCACGCCGGTGCTGGTGCGGGACGTGGCGGACGTGCGCGTCTCGAACGCGCCGCGGCTGGGCATCGTCGGTCACGACGGCTCGAACGACATCGTCGAGGGCATCGTCCTGATGAGCCGCGGCGGCCAGAGCCTGCCGACGCTCAAGCGCGTGGAAGCCGAGATCGAGAAGATCAACGCCTCGACGATCCTGCCGCCCGAGGTGAAGATCGAGCGGATCTACGACCGGTCGGGGCTGATCCACACCACCACGCACACGGTGATGCACAACCTCGTCTTCGGCGTGGTTCTGGTCTTCGTGGTGCAGTGGCTGTTCCTCGGCTCGCTTCGAAGCGCGATCATCGTGGCGGCGACCATCCCCTTCGCCCTCGGCTTCGCCATCCTGATCCTGGTGGTGCGCGGCGATTCCGCGAACCTCCTGTCGCTCGGCGCGATCGATTTCGGGCTGATCGTCGACGCCACCGTCATCATGGTCGAGAACGTGTTCCGGCACCTGGCCGAGCCGCACCACTCGGAGGGGCAGCCGGCGCCGGGCGGCCTCACCGGACGGCTCGGCACCATCGCCATCGCCGGCTCCGAGGTGAACCGGGCGATCTTCTTTTCGGCGACGATCATCATCGTCGGCTTCCTGCCGCTGTTCACGATGTCGGGCGTCGAGGGCCACATCTTCGGGCCGATGGCCAAGACCTACGCCTACGCGCTGGTCGGCGGCCTGCTCGCGACCTTCACGGTCTCGCCCGCGCTCTCGGCGGTGATCCTGCCGAAGCACGTGGAGGAGCGCGACACCCTGATCGTGAAGGTGCTGCGCTTCGGCCACGAGATCATCCTCGGCTTCGGCCTGCGCAACCGCATCCTCTCGATCGCGGTGACGGTGGCGATCCTGCTGGTGTCGGGGCTCGTCGCGCGGAACCTCGGCCTCGAGTTCCTGCCCAAGCTCGAGGAGGGCAACCTCTACGTGCGCGGCACGATGCCGGCCTCGATCTCGCTGGAGGCCGGCAACGCCTACGTCGAGCGCCTGCGCAAGATCTTCACCGAGGTGCCCGAGGTCGTCACCGTGATCTCGCACCAGGGCCGGCCGAGCGACGGCACCGACGCCACCGGCTTCTTCAACGTCGAGATCCTGGCGCCGCTGAAGCCGATCGACCAGTGGCGCAAGGGGCTCGACAAGGAACAGCTCATCGCCGGGCTGTCGAAGCGCCTCGACGCGGAGTTCCCCGGCATCGAGTTCAACTTCTCCCAGTACATCGAGGACAACGTCCAGGAGGCGGCCTCGGGGGTGAAGGGCGAGAACTCGGTCAAGGTCTACGGCACGGATCTAGCCGCGATCACCAAGGCGGCCAACGACGTGAAGGCGGTGCTCGCCACCGTCCCCGGCGTCACCGACCTCTCGGTCTTTGCCTCGCTGGGCCAGCCCACGGTGCGGATCGACGTCGACCGCCACAAGGCCGCCCGCTACGGCCTCTCGATCGGCGACGTGAACACCACCATCGCCGCCGCCATCGGCGGACAGACCGCGGGCGACCTCTACGAGTACGGCTCCGACCGGCACTTCCCGATGCGCGTGCGGCTGGCGAAGGAATACCGCTCGTCGCTGGCCACCATCCGCAACATCACCATCGGCGCCGCCAACCCGAACGGCGGCGTGGTGCAGGTGCCGCTCTCCGAGATCGCCGACGTCGACCTCGTCTCGGGCGCGTCGTTCATCTACCGCGAGGACCAGGAGCGCTACATCCCGGTGAAGTTCTCGGTGCGCGGGCGCGACCTCGGCGGCACCGTGCTGGAGGCGCAACGGCGCGTCGCCGACGAGGTGACGCTGCCGGCCGGCTATCACCTCGAATGGGTCGGCCAGTTCACCAACCTGCAGGACGCGGTGACGCGCCTCAGCCTGGTGGTGCCGATCACCCTGGTGCTGATCGCGCTGCTGCTGTTCATCAACTTCAACTCGGTCGCCGACATGCTGCTCGGCCTGTCGGTGATCCCGATGGCGATGATCGGCGGCATCTTCGCGCTGGCGCTCACCGGCACCCCGTTCTCGATCTCGGCGGCGATCGGCTTCATCGCGCTGTTCGGCATCTCGACGATGGAGGGCGTGATCCTGCTCGCCTACTACAACCAGCTGATGGAAGAGGGATGGCCGCGCAAGGAGGCTGTCTGGCACGCCTCGATCGTGCGGATGCGGCCGGTGATGATGACCTGCGTCGCCGCCTGCGTCGGCCTCCTGCCGGCGGCGGTCTCCACCGGCATCGGCTCACAGGTGCAGAAGCCGCTAGCCCTCGTCGTCGTCGGCGGCATCCTGCTCGCGCCCAACCTGATCCTCGTGGTGGTGCCGGTGCTGATCTCGCTGTTCTCCCGCCGCCAGCCGAACCCGCTGGCGACGCCCGTCCTGCACCGGGCGGCGGCGTGATGGCGTCGGCTTCGAAACCCGTGGCGCGGGCACCACAACCCCCGCCC
>NZ_VRUX01000460.1:0-3463 GCF_008039885.1 Methylobacterium sp. WL103 | reverse complement strand
GCCCAGGCCCGCGTCCGGCGCGGCCTTGGCGAGGCGTCCGCCCTCCAGCGTCCGCACCATCCACAGGGCCGCCCGCCGGTCGAGGTCGAGGGAGCGGAAGGCGTCGGCCTCAGCCAGCCGTTCCAGGGCGTTTCGGGGTAGCGCCAGGGCCGCCTGCAAGCCCTCGATGCTTGCGTAGCCGTTGGCCCGCAACGCCACGAGCCGGCGCATCGCACCTTGCGGCAGCCCGGTGATCTGCCGCAGGCCGATCCGCACCGCGAGCCGCTTCGGCACCCCGGGAGGGGGCGCTTCCGAGGCCGGCTCCAGGGTGCAGTCCCAGTCGCTGGCGTTGACATCGGGTCCGCGCACCTCGACGCCGTGGGCGCGGGCGTCGCGCACGAGCTGCGCCGGCTGGTAGAAGCCCATCGGCTGCGCGTTGAGGATCGCGGCCAGGAACACGTCCGGGTGCCGGCATTTCAGCCAGGCCGAGGCGTAGACCAGGAGCGCGAAGCTCGCCGCGTGGCTCTCCGGGAAGCCGTAGGTCGAGAACCCGCGGATCTGCTTGAAGCAGCGCTCGGCGAAGTCCTGCGGATACCCCCGCCGCGTCATCCCGCCGATGAACTTCTCCTCGAACCCGCCGATCGTGCCGACATGCCGGAAGGTCGCCATGGCGCGCCGCAGGCCGTCGGCCTCGGCCGGGGTGAAGCCGGCCGCGGTGATCGCGATCTGCATGGCGTGCTCCTGGAACAGGGGCACGCCGAAGGTTCGCTTCAGCACGCCTTCGAGCTCGTCCCGGGGGCCGTGCGCCGGGTCGGGGGAGGGGTACTCCACCGGCTCGTTCCCGGAACGCCGCCGCAGGTAGGGGTGCACCATGTCCCCCTGGATCGGGCCGGGGCGGACGATCGCGACCTGCACTACGAGGTCGTAGAACGCCTTCGGCTTCAGCCGCGGCAGCATCGACATCTGCGCCCGGCTCTCGACTTGGAACACGCCGACGGAATCGGCCTTCGAGAGCATCGCGTAGACCTCCGGTTCCTCTTGCGGCAGGTCGGCGAGGGTCGGGTAGTCGTGGCCGTAGTCGCGGGCGAGGAATTCGAGGCCCCGGCGGATGCAGGTGAGCATGCCGAGCGCCAGCACGTCGACCTTCATCAGGCCGACCACATCGATGTCGTCCTTGTCCCATTCGATGAAGGTGCGGTCGGGCATCGCGGCGTTGCCGACCGGCACGGTCTCGTCGAGGCGCCCGCGGGTGAGCACGAAGCCGCCGACATGCTGCGACAGGTGCCGCGGGAAGCCGACCAGCGAGACCGCGAGGTCCACCGCCTGGCGGATCGCCGGGTTCTCCGGGTCGAGCCCCGCTTGAGCCACATGCTTGTCGGGTAGGTCCTTGCCCCAGGACCCCCACACGGTCTCGCCGAGCGCGGCGGTGAGGTCCTCGGTCAGCCCCAGCACCTTGCCGACCTCGCGGATCGCCGAGCGCGGGCGGTAGTGGATCACCGTCGAGCAGATCGCGGCGCGCTCGCGGCCGTACTTGCCGTAGAGGTATTGGATCACCTCCTCGCGGCGCTCGTGCTCGAAGTCGACGTCGATGTCGGGCGGCTCGTCGCGGTTCTCGGAGATGAAGCGGGCGAACAGCAGGCGGATCTGGGTCGGGTCGACCGCGGTGATGCCGAGGCAGTAGCAGACCACGGAGTTGGCGGCCGAGCCGCGCCCCTGGCACAGGATGCCGCGGTCGCGGGCGAATTCTACGATGTCGAACAGGGTGAGGAAGTAGCGCGCGTAATCCATCTTCCGGATGAGGTTCAGCTCGTCGTCGAGCGTCTTCGCGACCGCATCGGGAATGCCGTCAGGGAAACGCCAGCGGGCCCGGTCCCAGGCTTTCTCGGTCAGGTGCGCCTGCGCCGTCTTCCCCGGCGGAACCGGCTCGTCCGGGTATTCGTAGACCAGCTCGCCCAGCGAGAACGTGCAGGCCTCCACGATCTCGCGCGTCGCGGCCAGCGCCTCCGGGTGGTCGGCGAACAGCCGCGCCATCTCGTAGGGCGGCTTGAGGTGGCGTTCGGCGTTGGCTTCCAGGCGGTAGCCAGCCTCCACGAGGGTGCAGCCCTCGTGGATGCAGGCGATCACGTCCTGCAGAGGGCGCCGGTCGGGATGGTGGTAGAGCGCGTCGGACACCGCGACCATCGGTGCGCCGAGGCGGTCGCCGAGCTCGGCCAGGAGCCCGAGCCGGCGGCGTTCGTCGCCGCGGTGATGGTGGCTCGCGCCGAGCCAGACCCGGCCGGGGGCGGCGGCCGCCAGCGCCTCGACCCGGGCGGAGAAGCTTGCCGGCGGCACTGGCCGCCGGCCGGGGGGCATCGCGATGAAGACCTGGCCCTCGGCCGCATCCAGCATCTCGGCGAAGGAGAACCGGCACTCGCCCTTGCGCACCCGACGGTTGCCCGTGGACAGGAGCCGGCACAGGCGGCCGTAGCCGGCCCGGTCCATCGGGTAGGTCACCGCCTCGAACCCCTCCTCGGTGACGAGCCGCACGCCCGGCAGGAACGGGATATTCCAAATGTCCTCGGCGCCCGGGCGCGCCGGCTTCACCCGCGCCGCCGCGTAGGCGCGCACCACGCCGGCGAAGGTGTTGCGGTCGGCGATGCCGATGGCGTCGAGGCCGTAGGCGATCGCCTGCTCGACGTATTCCTGCGGATGCGAGGCGCCGCGCAGGAACGAGAAGTTCGTGGAGACGGCCAGTTCCGCGTAAGTCCCCCCCGTCACGCGAACAGCCCGTGCACGAACCATGCGGCCGGCCGCTCGGGAAGGTTCGGGCCGTCGCGGTAGAGCCAGAGCCGGCGGCCGGATTCGCACTCGACGACGTAGTAGTCGCGGGGGATGCCGGCCTCGCGCCACCATTCGGGGGCGATCCGCTCCGGCCCCTCGGCGTGGGCGATCCTGTGGAGGCGGGAGCGCCAGCGGAAGCGGCGGGGCGGCCCCTCCGGCACCAGGGCGATCACGTCCTCGGCAGCCTCGCCTCGGTCGAACAGCACCAGCGGGCGTGGCCCGATCCCGGCATCGGGATCGGGCCAGTGCAGGACGACGCGCTCGACACGCCAAGGTTCGGGGCGACAAGATTCCGTGCGCCAGGGCGCGATGCGGTCGGCGCGCTCGGGCACGTGGCTCGCGCGCGGCAACAGGCGGATCACCGGGCGGCCGAAGCGCTGGCGCAGGGCGTCGGCGAGGCCGGCGATGCGCGCGCCGGGGGGCACGGGTCCGGTGTCGAGGGCGGCCTGGCGGCCGGGCATCGGACCGGTGGCGGCCACGTCGAGGCGGACGGTCTCGAAGCCGAAGCCGGCATCGAGGCCCGAGCCGAGCCGTTCGAGCCGGAGCTGCAGCAGGCGGGCCACGTGGTCCGGGCAGCGGCTCGGCTCTGACAGGCCGAGGTCGAGGGCGCGCACCACGTCGTCGACCCGGTGCAGCGACAGGCGCACGCCGCGGGCGCCGAGGC
>NZ_VRUX01000045.1:0-16494 GCF_008039885.1 Methylobacterium sp. WL103 | reverse complement strand
GAACGCCTCGGGCTCGGCGATGGCCGGCGTCGCGCCGCGCCCGAGGCGTTCCGCGCAGAAGATGCCTCCGAGCACCAGGGCGAGCGCCAGGGCCTCGTTGATCCCGAACGGCTCGCCAGCCAGCACGGCGAGGCCTGCGCCGAAGATCGGCACGAGGTTGACGAAGAGGCCGGCCCTGTTCGGCCCGATCAGCTCGACGCCGCGCATGAAGAACAGTTGCGCGGCGAGCGACGGCCCGAGCGCGACGAACACCACGATCGCCCAGCCCTGCGCCCCCGGCCAGATCAGCCGACCGGCCGCCGCCTCGACCGCCAGGAGCGGCAGGGAGGTGAGGAAGGCCATCAGCGCCATCGCCGCGAAGAACGTCAGCCCGGAAATCGCCGGGCGATGCGGCAGGGCGAGGGTGTAGCCGGCGTAGAGCAGGCAGGCGATGAAGACGAGCACGTCGCCGCGGTTGAAGTCGAGGGTCGCGAGCACGTGCCAGTCGCCGTGCGTCGCCGCCACCGTCGCGCCGACGAGGGTGACGAGCACGCCGACCACCTGGCCGGGCGTGACCGCGGTGCGATACAGGGCGTAGTTCAGCAGGATCACCAGCACGGGGATCGAGCCCTGGAACAGGGCGAGGTTGATCGCGCTGGTGTAGGTCCCGGCGGCGTAGAACAGGCTGTTGAACGCGGTGTAGCCGAGGCCGCCCATCAGCAACACGAGCCGCCAGTGACCGCGGATGCCCGACCAGTCGGCGGCGATGCGCCTGCGGGCGAGCAGCCCCAGAACGACGCAGACCACGCCCCAGCGCAGCGAGGTGATCGCCTGGGGCGAGACATGGCCCGGCGCCCACCGGCCCGCTACGGCGTTGCCCGCCCAGAGCAGGGCGGTCAACGTCAGGAGCGGGTAGGCAGCAGCGGTCCGGACGGGCGCAGGAATCGGCGGCCGCTCAGCGGCGGCGGAACTGACCGCCGCGCACCGGCGGACGGGGGCCGGCGGAGCGCTCGTCCTTGTGCCGGAACACGAGGCGGCCCTTCTCCAGGTCATAAGGCGACATCTCGACGGTGACGCGGTCGCCGGCCAGCGTCTTGATGCGGTTCTTCTTCATCTTGCCGGCGGTGTAGGCGACGATCTCGTGGCCCTGGTCCAGCTGTACCCGGTAGCGCGCATCCGGCAAGATCTCGAGAACGAGACCGTCGAACTGCATCAATTCTTCTTTCGCCATTCACCCTCTCCAGTCGGACCGTCTGGAAGCAGGCGTTCCGGCGCACGATCTTTCGTCACGGCAATTCGATGTCCGCCGCGGCGGCGGGTCCGTATCCGGAGGCGCCACGCCGTCGAGCGTCGGCACGATGTAGGGGGCCGCCGCCATGCAGGCAAGCTTTGCCGCAACGTCGTCGCGACGGCGTCGACATAAAAAGCATCGTTCCTGCACGATTCCTGCGCGGAACGACCGATTCTACGGCGCGACCTCGTTGCCGGCATAGTCGAGCCGCCCGTCCGGCGTGCGCTTCCACGCCCGCAGCGACACGGCCCCCTGGCGCAGGTCGCCCTGCGCATCGAAGACGACCTCGCCCTGGATCGTGCGGAAGGGCGCGCCTCGCAAGGCCGCGGCGACCCTGCGCGAGTCCTGCGATTTCGCGCGGTCGAGCGCCTGCGCCAGCACCTCCACCGCCGCATAGGTCGGGCCGGCGACCGCATCGGCCTCCGCGGTGCGCGGCGGCCGACCCTTCGCCTCGGGCAAGCGAGCCGGTTCGACGGGAACGGTCATCACCGTGCCCTCGCCGGCGGTCGCTGCGAGGCTCGCGAAATCGCGGTCGAGGATGCCGTCGCTCGCCACCATGCGGGCGCCGAGGCCGGCATCCCGCATCGCGCGCAGCAGGGTCGCCGCTTCCGGAGCCAGGCCGCCGAAATACACCGCCTCGACGCGGGCCGCCTTCAGGGTCGTTACCAGTTCCGTGGCATCGCGGCTGCCGCGCGGCAGGCTCTCGAACGCCACCTCCGGGTCGCCACCCGCCTTCAGCGTGCGCGAAACCGCGTCTGCGAGACCGCGTCCGAAGGTGGTGCGGTCGTGAACGATGCCGATCCGCCGCCCGGGCTCGTGCACGAGGAGATAACGGCCGGCCGCCGCGCCCTGCTGCGCGTCGCCAGGGACGACACGGAAGATGTTCCCATAGCCCCGCTGCGTCAGCGCAGCCCAGGACGCGCCCGGCGTCACCAGGACGACACCCGCATCCTCGTAGAGCGGCGCCACCGCGGCCGCGACCGAGGATTCGAGAGCGCCGACCACGAGGCGGATGCCGTCCGCCGCGAACCGCCGGGCGACCACGGCGCCCTGCTTGGCCTCGCCGGCATCGTCGGCCACGACCAGCGCCAGCTTGCGGCCGGACGTGCCGGTGGCGCGATTCAGGTCGGCGATCGCCTGTTCGGCCGCGAGCCGCATGCCCTGGCCGAAGGCCGCATCCGGCCCAGTGAGCGGCGCCGAAAGACCGATCCGGACGACGGTCTGCGCCGCGGCCGGCCCCGCGAGGAGGAGGGCGGTGACGATCCCGATCAAGGCGCGCATCGAAACCATTTCCCGGTGACGGTCGGGGACCGCGATCCCGCCCGCAAGCTTAGTCGCCCCCGTCACGCTGCGAAAGCGTAGCACCGAGCAGCCTGATCGATCGACAATCCGTTCGACGGCCTCCGGTCCCCGCCGGCCCAGCCGTCAAAGCGCCCCGTCGCGGATCGCGCCCGGGTCGGCGAGGCCGTACAGCACGCGGGCGGCGCTGTGGGCGAAGCGCAGCGTCACCGCCTTGCGGCGCGGGCCGGAGAGCGGGTGCTCGGGCGCCTCGCGGACCACCAGCCCGCCGAAGGCGTCGGCGACGATCAGGCCGCATTCCTCGGGGATCAGGGATTCCGGCACCGTGTCGGGGATCGCGAAGTAGAACCGGTCGCAGAAGTCGCGGTAGTCGGGCCATTTCCGGTCGGCGCGGAAGTCGGCGACGCTCGACTTGATCTCGACGATGGTCAGTCTCCCGGCACCGCAGAGTGCGATCACGTCGGCCCGCCGGCCGTTGACCAGGGAGAACTCGGGCAGGGTGGCGCACCCCATCTCGGAGAACAGACGGCGGACGCCGCGCTGGATCTTCAGCGCCGTCGGCGACTGGCGCCGGTCGGGCGGCAGGACCAGATCGGGCGCGGCTTGGGCCGGGAGAGCGTGGGCGAGGGCTGACGGCATCGTCTCTCGTGTGGCGGCCTGTGCCGAATCGGGACGCGGCATCTTGCCAAGGCCTGACTCGCCTTGTCACCTGCGGCGGGAGATCACGCGAGCGCGGCGCGGATCGCGGCGAACCCGTCGGTGAACGCCGCCGGCCGGGGCTGCAGGATCAGCGGCGACTTGATCTCGTGAATGCGCCCGTACCGCACCGCCGGGATCGCTGCCCATCCCGGCCGCTCCGCGATCCGCGCGACGTTGACCTTCTTGCCGCACCAGGAGGCGAGGATCACGTCGGGCGCCGCAGCGATCACCGCTTCCGGCCCGACGATCCGGTCCTTGGCTGCGGCCATCCGGGCGTGCTCGGGAAACACGTCGTCGCCGCCGGCGATGCCGACCAACTCGGAGACCCAGCCGATGCCGGAGATCATCGGCGCGTCCCACTCCTCGAAGTAGACCCGCGGCCGCGGCCGACCGGCGAGCTCGGCGGCCACTCGCGCGAGGTCGTCGGCGTAACCCTGCGCCAGGGCCTCCGCACGGTCCGGCACGCCGACGAGCGCGCCGACCGTGCGGATCATCGCGAGGCAGCCGGCCACGTCGCGCTGGTTGAACAGGTGTACGGCGACGCCGGCGCGGGCGAGGTCGGCGGCGATGGACGCCTGCAGGTCGGAGAAGGCGAGGACGAGGTCGGGCTCGAGCGCCAGGATCTTCGGCAGGTCCGCGCTGGTGAAGGCCGACACCCGCGGCTTCTCCCGCCGGACCTGCGGCGGGCGCACCGCGTACCCCGAGACACCGACGATGCGGTGGTCCTGGCCGAGTAGGTACAGCGTCTCGACGGTCTCCTCGGTGAGGCAGACGACGCGCTCGGGCGGGAACCGCCGCATCAGCGCTGGAACCACGCGAGCAGGCCGGCGCCCGGCGCCAGGAGAACGAAGGCCCAGACGATCGCCGAGAGCACGTTGGCCAGCTGGAACGGCAGCCGGGCGACGCCGAACATCCCGGCGATCAGCGGCACCACCGCGCGGGCCGGCCCGAAGAACCGCCCGACCGCCACCGCGGCCGCGCCCCAGCGCTTGAGGAAGACCTCGCCCTTGGCGACCATCTCCGGGTAGCGCCGCATCGGCCAAAGCCGCTTGGCGCCCTCGCCGTAGTACCGGCCGAACTCGTAGGACAGCCAGTCGCCGAGCGCCGCGCCCAAAGCCGCGGCGGCCACCACCGGCCAGAACGGGATGTCGGCCGCGCCGACCATCGCCCCGATCCCGACCAGGATCACGGTGGCCGGCACCAGCAGCGACAGGAAGGCGATCGATTCGCAGAAGGCGAGCACCCCGACGATCAGCGGTGTCCAGGCGCGATGCGCCTCGACGAAGGCGAGGGCGGAGGCACGCAGCGATTCGAAGTCCATGACCTGTCTTTTCCAGGGTGAGCCGCGCCGGGTGCGCGCGGTGCCGAAAGCCGGTAACACGCCGCGGGACCGATGCGCGCGGGAGAGCCGCGGGGAGACATCGCGATGAACATCCTGTCGATCCAGTCGCACGTCGCCTACGGCCATGTCGGCAACGCCTCTGCGGTGTTTCCGATGCAGCGGCTCGGGGTCGAGGTCTGGCCGATCCACACGGTGCAGTTCTCCAACCACACCGGATACGGCGCCTGGCGTGGCCGGGTGTTCGACGGGCCGGCGGTGGAGGACCTCGTGGCCGGCATCCGCGAGCGCGGGGTGCTCGGGTCCTGCGACGGCGTGCTTTCCGGCTACATGGGCTCGGCCGACATCGGGACCGCGATTCTTGGCGCGGTCGCGGCGGTGCGGGCGGAGAACCCGCGCGCGCTCTACGCCTGCGACCCGGTGATCGGCGACATCGGCCGCGGCGTCTACGTCCGCCCCGGCATCGCCGAGTTCATGGCCGACCGCGCGGTGCCCGCCGCCGACATCCTGACGCCGAACCAGTTCGAGCTCGATCTGCTGACCGGCCTGACCAGCGGCACCCTCGCCGACGCCAAGCGCGCCGTCGCCGCGCTGCAGGCCCGCGGCCCACGGGTGGTGCTGGTGACCTCGCTCGCCACCGACGCCACGCCGGCCGACGCCATCGACATGCTGGCCGGCGAAGGCGGCACGTTCTGGCGGGTGCGCACGCCCCGCCTCGACCTGTCGGTCAACGGGGCGGGCGACTGCATCGCCGCCTTGTTCCTGGTGCACTACGCCCGCACGCGCTCGGCGGCGCTCGCACTCGGGATGGCCGCGGCCTCGGTCCACGGGATCCTGCGGCGCACCCTCGCCGAAGGCTCGCGCGAGATCCTGACGGTGGCGGCGCAGGACGAGTTCGTCGCGCCGACCGAGACGTTCCCGGTCGAGACGGTCTGAGCGAGAAGGAAGGAACTGCGATGCCACGCCGCTTCGTCACCCTCGACGTGTTCACGACGCAGGCGCTCGCCGGCAACCCGCTCGCCGTCGTGCTCGACGCCGGCGGGCTCGACACGGCGGCGATGCAGGCCATCGCCCGCGAATTCAACTTGTCCGAAACGGTGTTCGTGATGCCTCCGGACGACCCGCGGCACCGGGCAAGGCTGCGCATCTTCACGCCGGCCCGCGAGCTACCCTTCGCCGGGCATCCGACGATCGGCACCGCCGTGCTGCTGGCCCTGCGCGCGGAGAATGCCGGGACCGCCGACGCCGTCGCGTTCGGCCTGGAGGAGACGGTCGGCACGATCCCCTGCGTCGTCGAGGTCGGCGACGGGGCGGGGCGCGCCCGCTTCAAGCTCCCGATCCTGCCCGAGTCCCTCGGCGACGCCGCGGAGGCCGCCGAACTCGCCGCGGCGTTCGGGCTGACGGCGCAAGACGTCGGCTTCGGCAGGTATCGTCCGAGCCGGCACGGCGTGGGCCCGAGCTTCACCTTCGTCCCGGTGGTGTCGCGCGCCCGCCTCGACGCGGCGCAGCCGGGTACGCTTGCGGGCTCGCAGGACGGCTTCTTCCTCTACGCGCCGGACGAGGCGGACGGCGCACGCGCGTTCCAAGCCCGGATGTTCGCACCGGCGCTCGGCGTTCCCGAAGACCCGGCGACGGGTTCCGCGGCGGCGGCCTTCGCCGGCGTGCTGATGCAGTTCGAGACCCTCAGCGACGGCACCCACGACGTGGCGATCACGCAAGGAGTCGCGATGGGCCGCCCGAGCGAGATCGCGTTGCAGCTCGTCATCGAGGCCGGGGCGCTGCGTTCGGTCGAGATCGGCGGTGCGGCGCTGATCGTCTCGGAAGGACTGCTGCATGTCTGACCGCCCGACGCCGGATCCGCGGCCCTACGGCTTCGAGGTCGTCCGCCTCGCGCGGCTCGAAGCGCGGCTGGTGACCTACGATTGGGCCTGGGCGCGCGACAACGCCGAGCGCATCGACGACAATTGGAGGCGCCGCCGCGCGGCGCAGCCCGCCCTGTTCGATGGGCCGGTGCTCGTCGCCTGCGGATGCGCGATCGACGACGACACCTGCCGCCTCGACCTGTTCGAGACGCCGTATTCGCGGTTCCTGGCCTATCGCGACGGCGGCTCGCCGGACGGGCACGTCGCCAACGCCTTCGCGGCGATCGTGCCGTGGAGCGCCGACGGCGCGGTGCTGCTCGGGCGGATGGGCGTGCACACCGCCAACGCCGGGCAGATCTACTTCCCCTGCGGCACGCCGGACCTGGACGACGTGCGCGGAGAGTCCGTCGATTTCTCCGGCAGCGCCGCGCGCGAGCTTCTTGAGGAGACCGGCCTGCGGGTGCCGGACGGCGCGACCGAGGAATGGGTGTGCCTGCGCGGCGAGGGGCAGCTCGCCTTCCTGCGCCCCGTGCGCTTCACCGAGCCGGCCGCAGCCCTCGTCGAGCGCATGGAACTCTACGCCTTGCGCGAGGACGAGCCGGAACTCTCCGGCATCGTGACCGTTCGCGGTGCCGACGACCTCGACGGTGCGATGCCGGGGTTCGTGCGCGCCTACCTCGCCAGCGCGTTCGAGGCCGAGACGGGCGCCGCCGATGTGATGCCCTGACCGGTCCGTGACCCCGATGCGTCGACAACCGGCGGTGCATCGGGCAGGCTTTCGCGACATCCAGCCGCCATCCCGGAGCCCCGCATGACCCTGATTTCCAGAACCGCGCTCGTCACCGGCTCGACCAGCGGGATCGGGCTCGGCATCGCCCGCGCGTTGGCGCGCGACGGGGCGAACGTGGTGCTGAACGGCTTCGGGGAGGCCGACGCGATCGAGGCGGCGCGGGCCGCGATCGAGTCCGAGTTCGGCGTGCGGGCACACTATTCGGCCGCCGACATGTCGAAGCCGTCCGAGATCGGCGACATGGTGCGCGAGGCGGAGGAAAAGTTCGGCTCGGTCGACGTGCTCGTCAACAATGCCGGCATCCAGTTCGTCTCGGCGATCGAGGAGTTTCCCGGCGCGAAGTGGGAGCAGATCATCGCGATCAACCTGTCCTCGGCCTTCTACGCGATGCAGGCGGCGATCCCGGGGATGAAGGCGCGCGGCTGGGGACGGATCGTCAACACCGCCTCGGCGCACTCGCTGGTCGCCTCGCCCTACAAGTCGGCCTACGTCGCAGCCAAGCATGGCATCGCCGGCCTGACGAAGACCGCGGCGCTGGAACTCGCGACGCACAAGATCACGGTCAACTGCATCTCGCCCGGCTACGTCTGGACGCCGCTGGTCGAGGCGCAGATCCCCGATACGATGAAGGCGCGCGGGCTCAGCAAGGAGCAGGTGATCGACGAGGTGCTGCTCAAGGCGCAGCCGACGAAGGAGTTCGTCACCGTCGATCAGGTGGCTGCGCTCGCCCTGTTCCTGTGCTCGGACGCGGCGAGCCAGATCACAGGCACCAACATCTCGATGGATGGCGGCTGGACCGCGCAATAGGCCAAACGAGAACACCCCGCCGGACAGGTCCGACGGGGTGTTTCGAGGTCGCGGCTCGCTTTCGAGACGCCTCGGCGTCAGCGACGCCCGTGGAGCAGCAGGGCGAGGCCGTAGCCGACGGCGCCTGCGATCATCAGCGCCACCAGCGGGTTCTCCTCGACCCGCGAAGACACCGCCTCGCGGCCGTCGCGCAGGTAGTCGCCGCGACGATCGTAAGCATCTGAGGCGTAGTCCGTGACGTTGTCGGCGACATCGCGGATCTTGCTGCGAGCTTGGCCGTAGGCGTCCTTGGCCTGACCGTAGGCGTCCTGCGCGCGGTCGCCGGCCTCGTCGGCCACGCTGCGCACGGTGTCCTTCGCCTGTCCGTAGGCGTCCTGCGCGCGCCCTTGCGCCTCGCGCAGGCGCCCCTCGGCGGAGTCGCGGTTCGACCCGACGAAGTCGCCGGCCGCCCCCTGGATCTTGCCGCCGAGTTCCTTGGCACCGCCGACGATGCGATCCGTATCCACCATGGTCACCTCCTACGCGTTCGTTGTGCTGGTTCGGTGCGAGCGACTACTTGCCCAGAATCTTCGTGACGAGGCGGCCGATCGGCGAGGCCGAGCTCGCGTTGCGGTCGTCTCGGACCACTTGGCGGTCCTCGTTCCCGAGAAGCTTGGTGACGATGCGTCCGATCAGGCTCATGGCTCTCTCCGCGAGGTTGGCGCCGACCGACGGCGCAGCTTGCCTCCTCAACGGCCGATCGCCGCACCGCGTTCCGTCATGCGCGAGCCCGTTGCCGCGGAGCGAAGCCGGCCGGAACGACCTAAGCGGCGGCGCGCAAAAACTCCGCCGCGCCGTCCAGCGACGCGCGCGCCTCCGGCAGCATGCTGTGGGCGAACTGCCAGACGTGGCTGACCACGGGGAACACCGTGATCGAGACGGTGACGCCGACCGCGCGCGCCTTCTCGGCCATCCGCACGGAGTCGTCGCGCAGCACCTCGCGCTCGCCGACATGGAACAGCAGCGGCGGCAGGCCGGCGAGGTCCGCGAAGAGCGGCGAGATCCGGGGGTCGCCCGGGTCGACGCCGCCGAGATACAGCGGCCCGAGGTTGAGCATCGCCCGCGGGTCGAACATCGCGTCGCGCTGCGCATTGCTGACGCGCGAACCGTCGCGGGCGAGGAAGTCGGTCACCGGCGAGAACAGGGCCGCGGCCGTCGGCAACGGTAGCCCCCGGTCGCGGGCCGAGAGCATCGCCACCAAAGCGAGGTTGCCGCCGGCAGAATCGCCTGCGATCGAAGCCGGCCCGTGCGCCGCGAAGGCGTTCCAGGCCGCGCAAGCGTCCTCGGTGGCGGCCGGAAACGGATGCTCCGGCGCGAGCCGGTAGTCGGGGGCGAAGATGGTGAAGCCGCGTTCGGCCAGCGCGCCCGTCACCGGGCGGTGGGATTTCGGCGAGCAGGCGACGAAGCCGCCGCCGTGCAGGTAGAGCAGCCGCCGCTCCGGCCCCTTCGCATGGGCCGGCCTGACCCATTCGCCCGGAATGCCGCCGACCGTGCCGGCCTCGTAGGTCGCGCCGGCCGGGTCGGGGAACGTCCGGCCGCCGAACACGGCGCGGATCTTTGCCACGTCGTCCATCGCCCCGAGCCGGTTCCGGACGTTGCGCCTGACCATGTAGGACGCGAGATGCGCGCGCAGGCTCGCCATGTTGTCGTCCGCTCCAGGTCGTCGGTGAGGTTCGCACGAGCGTGCCGACCGTGCCTTTGGCCGAGCAGGATAGGTTCGCCCCAGCGCCATGAACAGGCGCCGGCGTCGCCGAGCGCCGCATTCGCGCATCACCGGCGCTCAAACGGCATTCGGGCGATGGCGTCGGCGAGCGCTTGGCGCGAAGCTTCCATGATCTTCGTCGAGCCAACGCGCTTTCAAGGGACCGATGTCCGATCGCCTCCTGCATGCCGGCCTCAGCATCGTGCTGTTGCTCGCCGTCGCCGTCCTGTTCTCCACGAACCGTCGGGCGATCCGCCCGCGCGTGGTGCTGGCCGCGCTCGGTCTCCAGGCCGGGCTCGGCGCCCTCGTGCTGTTCGTGCCCGCGGGCCAAGCGGGGCTCGCCGCGGCGGCGGGCTTCGTCCAGACCGTGCTCGGCTACGGCGACCGCGGCACCGCGTTCCTCTTTGGCGGCCTCGTCGAGCCACGGATGTTCGAGCTGTTCGGCGGTAGCGGCTTCATCCTCGCTCTGCGGGTGCTGCCGCAGATCCTCTACGTCTCGGCACTCATCGGCGTGCTCTATCACCTCGGGATCATGCAGGCCGCCGCCCGGATCGTCGGCGAGGGCTTGCGCCGCGTGGTCGGCACCAGCCCGATCGAGTCGTTCTCGGCGGTGATCACCATCGCCATCGGCCAGAGCGAGATCGCGGTGGCGTTGCGGCCGTTCCTGGCGCTGCTCACCGGGGCCGAGCTGTTCGCGGTGATGACGAGCGGCGCCGCCTCCACCGCGGGCTCGATCCTGGCCGGCTACGCGGCGCTCGGCGTGCCGATGACCTACCTGCTGGCCGCCTCGCTGATGGCGATCCCCGGCGGCCTGCTCTACGCCAAGCTGCTGATGCCCTCGACCGAGCCGACGCGGATCGCGACGACCCGCGTCACCTTCGGGGAGACCCGGGCGGCGAACCTGATCGAGGCCGCCGCCGACGGGACGCAGAAAGGCCTCGCGGTCGCGGTCGCCGTCGGCGCGATGCTGATCGCCTTCGTCGGCCTGATCGCTCTGGCCGACGGCCTCGTCGGCTATGTCGGCGGGCTCGCCGGATATCCGGCGGCCTCGATCCAATCCATCCTCGGCGCCGCGCTCGCGCCGCTCGCCTGGCTGCTCGGCGTGCCGTGGGAGCACGCGACGCTCGTCGGCGGCGCCATCGGCCAGAAGCTCGCATTCAACGAGTTCTTCGCCTACGCCAACATCTCGCCCGCTCTGAAGGGCGGCGTTCTCGATACGCGGAGCCAAGCGATCGTCTGCTTCGCGCTCTGCGGCTTCGCCAACCTGTCGTCCATCGCGATCCAGCTCGCGAGCTTCTCGAGCCTCGTGCCCGAGCGCCGCTCCGAGATCGCCCGCTACGGCCTGCGCGCCATCCTGGCCGGCACCCTGTCGAACCTCACGAGCGCCGCCATCGCGGGCCTCTTCATCGCCGGCTGAGGCGGATCGTCGGCCTCACGCCGTTCCGCGCAAGCGTGTAGAAGGGCGCCGCATCGCAGGGGCTCTCGCACCGGTTTTCCCCGCGGGGCGGATTGCGACGGGGCGGCGCGACAGGCTGCGACCCGGTCGGTAGAGGACGGACATGACGGCGGCTCTCGACCCAACGGCGACGAAGGACTCCGCAGGCTCGCGCCCCGCGACGCCGCGGATCGTGCCGCCGTTCCGGGTTCCGCCAGAGCGCGAGCCGCCGATCCTCTCCTATCTCGGGGCGCTGCGCACCAACGCCCTCGTCGGCTGGCCGCGCCAAGCCTACGAGGAGCCGATCACCCGCCGCAGCCTCCTCGGGCGGTCGAGCTTCACCTTGAGCGATCCCGATGCGATCCGGCGCGTGCTCGTCGACAACCAGGCGAACTACGCCCGCACCGCCGGCTCCGTCCGCATCCTCCGTCCCATCCTCGGCGACGGATTGCTGATCAGCGAAGGCGCCCCCTGGCGCCACCAGCGGCGCTCGCTCGCGCCGGCGTTCACGCCGAAGGCGATCGACGGGCTGGTGCCGCTGATCGACCAAGCGATCGGCGACGCGATCGTGGACCTCGAGGTCGCCGCCGCGCGCGGCCCCGTCGCGCTGTTTTCGAGCCTGCACAGGCTGGCGCTGGAGATCGCCGGGCGCAGCATGTTCTCGGTGGCGATGGACCGGCACGGCGACGCGCTTCGCGGCTTCATCGCTGAGTATTCCGAGCGGCTCGGCCGGCCCCACCTCCTCGACATCGTGATGCCGCCGACCTGGCGCGCGCCCCTCGACTTCCCGCGGGCGCGATTCCGGAAGCGCTGGACCCCCTTCCTCAGCCAAATCATCGAAGCGCGGGCTGCCGACGCGACGCCGCGCACGAACCGCGACCTGCTCGACCTGATGATGGCGGCCCGCAGCCCGGAGAGCGGGGCGGCCTTCACTTATGCCGAGGTCCGCGACCAAGTCGCGACGATGATCCTCGCCGGCCACGAGACCACCGCCGTGCTGCTGTTCTGGGCGGCCTACCTCCTCGCTCTCGCGCCCGACCTGCAGGAGCAGGTGGCGCGCGAGGCGCAGGGCGCCGACCTCACCGCCCCGGCCGGCTGCGCTCAGGACGGGCGGCTGCCGCTGACCCGCGCAGTGATCGACGAGACGATGCGGCTCTACCCGCCGGCCTTCGTCATCGTCCGGCGGGCGCTGCAGGCCGACAGCGTCGCCGGCGTGGAGATCGCGGCCGGCGACATCGTGATGATCTCACCGTGGGTGCTGCACCGGCACAACCGCCTCTGGGACGACCCGCACGCCTTCGACCCGGGCCGGTTCCTGCCCGGCGCGCCGACGATCCCGCGTTACGCCTACCTCCCGTTCGGCGTCGGCCCTCGGGTCTGCATCGGCGCGCACTTCGCCCTGACCGAGGCGGTGCTCGCGCTCGCCCGCATCGTCGGCCGCTTCCGGATCTCGCTCGCCGACACCAAGCCTGTCCTGCCGGCGGCGGTGGTGACGACCCAGCCCGAGCACGCGCCCGACTTCACGCTGGTGCCGCGCTGAGCCGGCTTCGCGACAGGCGCTCTGCGACATCGCGCCGTCACATTTAAACCACGGCCGGAACCTAGGCCTCGGCGACGCCCGCCAAACGGGCAAGATGCCGTTTCAGCCAGCCCGGCGCGCGTTCTCGATGCCGGGATCCTTTGCGGATGCCCCATGTCGCACGTGACCGCGTTCCCGATCGCGCAGAAACCCGCGAAGCCGTCTGCGCCCCGCCTGCACGCGGTCGCCGCGGGGGAGGGCGACAGCCGCGCCATCGCGGTGCGCAGCCTCCGCCTCGGCATGTCGGCCCTCGACGAGGTGATCGGCCTTCTGGAGGGCGACCTCGGCGCCGCCTTCGAGCGTGCGGTTGAGACCATCGTGTCGGTGAAAGGCCGCGTCATCGTCTGCGGTATCGGCAAGAGCGGCCATGTCGGCCGCAAGCTCGCCGCGACGCTGGCCTCGACCGGCACGCACGCTTTCTTCGTCCATCCCACCGAGGCGAGCCACGGCGACCTCGGCATGATCGCCCCCGACGACGTGATCGTCGCCCTGTCCTGGTCGGGTGAGACGGTGGAACTCGGCGACCTCGTTAGCTTCTCCCGGCGCTTCTCGATTCCGTTGATCGCGATCACCTGCAACGCCGACAGCACCCTCGGCCGCGCGGCGGACGTGCTGCTGGCCCTGCCGAAGGTCCGCGAATCCTGCCCGCACGACCTCGCCCCCACCACCTCGAGCCTGATCCAGCTGGCGCTCGGCGACGCGCTGGCGGTGGCCCTGGTCGAGAGCCGCGGCTTCACTTCGGCGCGCTTCAAGACCCTGCATCCGGGCGGTACCCTCGCGGCGCGCCTGAAGGCCGTGCGCCAGCTCATGCACACCGGCGACGAGGTCCCGCTCGTGCCCGACGACATGGTCATGTCCGACGTACTGATCGAGATCACCCGGCGCCGCTACGGCTGCGTCGGCGTGATCGACGCGGATGCGCGCCTGATAGGCATCGTCACCGACGGCGACCTGCGCCGCCACATGGGACCCGCGATCCTCGACACCACCGTGCAGCAGGTGATGACCGCCGCCCCCGTCGTGGTGGAGGCCGACCTCCTGGCGAGTGCCGCCCTTGAGGTGATGAACCGCAAGCGCATCACCGCGATCTTCGTGGTCGAGGACGGCCGCCCCGCCGGCATCCTCCACATCCACGACCTGCTCCGGGCCGGCGTGGTCTGATCGGCTCGCGACCCTTCGCGGATGTCCGGGGTCAGCCCGAGGCGGCGCTATAACGCGCCGTAGAGCTCCACCCGCATCCAGATGCTAACGGCGCCGAAGTTCTGGAGCGCGGTGCCGCCATAGAACGCGAAAGCCTTCTCCGGTCGAACGGGAGCCCTACGGGCGGACGAGTCCCATGAGGGCGTCCGGTCATGCCCCGTGGGCCCGAAAAGAAAAAGGGGCTGGCGATCCGCCAACCCCTTCGACCACCCGAAAATTCGATGGTACCACCGCCCCGGCTCGAACGGGGGACCTCTAGATCCACAATCTAGCGCTCTAACCAACTGAGCTACGGCGGCACTGCGGCGGGGTGTATCGTGGCGGCGTCGGCATTTCAAGCGGGTTGGAGAACGCGCATCCGTCTGTGGACGACGGGCGGACCGACGTCCTAAAGGATCGGGGGTGACCCGTCGTTCCAAGCCCGCCCTACGATGAGCCAGACCGCCGAACCCCCGCGGCGCCGTTGGGGGCGCGCCACCGTGGTCCAGGCGCCCGGCCGGCTCCGCGTCCTCGTCCGCCGGAGCGAAGTCGGCCTGGTGGTGCTCGCGGGGGTGACGGGATGCGTCGCCGGCGCGGCGGTCGCGGGCATGACCGTCGCGACGCAAGCCCTTCGCGAGACGTTGTACCGCCTGCCGCACGGCACCCGCCTGAGCGCGGCCGACGGCGTGACGCCGCTGGCTCTGCTGCTCGGCCCCTGCCTCGGCGGCATCCTGCTCGGCCTCGTGATCCTTGCCGCCAGCGCGGTCCGCGGACGGCGCAGGCGGCCGGTGATCGATCCGATCGAGGCCAACGCCCTGCATGGCGGCCGGATGTCGCTGCGCGACAGCCTCTACGTCGCGGTTCAGAACGTGATCTCGAACGGAAGCGGCGCCTCGGTTGGGCTGGAGGCCGGCTACACGCAGATCTGCGGCGGGCTGGCCTCGCGCCTCGGCATCGCCTTCGAGATGCGGCGCAACGACTTGCGCACGCTGGTCGGCTGCGGCTCGGCCGCCGCCATCGCCGCCGCCTTCGGCGCGCCGCTGACTGGGGCGTTCTACGCCTTCGAGCTGATCATCGGCACCTACTCGATCGCGACGCTGACGCCGGTGATGGTCGCCGCGCTCTGCGGCAGCCTGGTCTCGCGCGGCCTGGTCGCGGCCCAGCCCCTCGTCGCCCTCGATAACGTGCAGGCGGTGACGACGGCGGCGGTGACGGGCGCCGACACCCTGCCGAGCCTGGTCCTCGGCCTGCTCTGCGCCGGCCTCGGCATCCTGATCATGCGCGGGGTCACGCTGGTGGAGCAGGGGGTGGCGGCGACGCGCATCCCGCGGGCGGCAGGACCCGCGCTCGGAGGGCTCTGCGTCGGGGCGCTCGCCCTCGCGATCGGCCCGCAGGTCCTGTCCGGCGGCCACGGCGCCCTGCACGTGCATTTTGCGGACGGCGCCGAAGGCTACGGCACGGTGGCGCTCGCGCTGCTGTTCGTCGGCAAAGCGACGGCCTCGGCGATCTCGATCGGGTCGGGGTTCCGCGGCGGCCTGTTCTTCGCCTCGCTGTTCCTCGGGGCGCTCGCGGGCAAGCTGTTCGCGACGGTCGCGCCCGAGGTGATCCCGGGGCTCGCCGCCTTCGGGTTGACGCCGCTCGCCTACGCGGTCATCGGCATGAGCGCGCTCGCGGTGGCCGTCATCGGCGGCCCGCTCACCATGACGTTCCTGGCGCTGGAGGTGACCGGCAGCCTGCCGATCACCGGCCTCGTCCTGGTCGCGGTGATCGCCTCCTCGCTCACCGTGCGGAAGACCTTCGGCTATTCCTTCGCGACGTGGCGCTTCCACCTGCGCGGCGAGAGCATCCGCAGCGCCCACGACGTCGGCTGGATCCGCAGCCTCACGGTCGGCCGGCTGATGCGCAAGGACGTGCGCACCATTCCCCTCGACACGCCGATGGCGACCTTCCTGCGCGCCCACCCGCTCGGCTCGCCATCGCGGGTGATCGTGGTCGATGAAGCCGGGCGCTATGCCGGCATCGTCCTGGTGCCCGAGGCACACGCCGCTACGCGCGACGAGGCCGGCACGCCGGCGCCACTCGCCGAAATCCTGCATCACCCCAACGACGTGCTGACACCGGAACTCAACGCCAAGGAGGCGTCGGCGGCCTTCGATCGCACCGAGAGCGAGGCCCTGGCGGTCGTCGACACGCTCGACGACCGGCGGGTGATCGGCATGCTCACCGAGAGCCACACGCTGAAGCGCTACAGCGACGAGCTCGACCGCCAGCGCCGGGCGATGCAGGGCGAGGCGGACTGAGCGTCGGTCGGCCGGCGCTCAGCGCGGGCGGCGACCGACGCTGACGACGTTGCTCGGCCGCGCCTTCCGCTCGGGCAGGATTTCCTCGACCTTTTTGACGATGCTGGCGGCGTCGAGGCCGGCTTCGGCGTACATCTTGTCGGGGCTGTCGTGGTCCTGGTAGGCGTCCGGCAGCGTCATCGTGCGGACCCGAA
>NZ_VRUX01000459.1:0-3463 GCF_008039885.1 Methylobacterium sp. WL103 | reverse complement strand
CCGAGGCGGCGATGGCCGCGGCGCCCGCGCAGGGCGGCGCGCTGGTCTAGTTTTCACGCGATCCGCGGTGGATGCGCGGCCCGATCGTCCCGCCCCGCGACCGGACCCCGCGCCGGCAACTGGTCAGCGGCGTCGATAAGGGTCTAGACTTCGTCCGCGCGGCCCGAAGTGGGATGTCGCGTGACGAACAGACCAAGGCCGTGCGCGATGTTCAACCCGCTCGACATGCTTCAGGCCCAAAACGGCGCCGGGATGCAGAATGTCGCGCAGCAGTTCGGCCTCACCCCCGAGCAGACGCGCAGGGCCATGGAGGCCCTGATGCCGGCCTTCGCGCTGGGGCTGCAGCGCAGCGCCATGCCCGACCCGACCGGCCTGTCGCAGATGTTCGGGATGGGCGGTGCACGGCCCGCCGCGAGCCCGGCCGAAAGCATGCTCGGGCAGATGTTCGGCTCGCCCGCCCTGACCCAGGCGATCCTGCAGCAGGCCTCGTCGGCGAGCGGCGTCGGCTCGCAGGTGCTGCGCCAGATGCTGCCGATGATGGCCGGCGCGGTGGTGGCGAGCATCGTCCACATGCTGCTGAACCAGCAGGCTCCGGAGGCCAAGGCGGCGCCCGCCCCGGCGCCCTCGCCCTTCGCGGTCGCACCGGGCTGGGCCGAGATGATGAAGGCCTTCGTGCCCGCCCAGGAGGCGACCAAACCGCAGCCGGCCAGACCTCAGCCGGCAAAGCCGCAGGCTGCCCGGGCCGCGCCGAAGCCGGAGGCCGACGCGACGCCCGGCATGTTCGAGCAGATGCTGAAGACCGGCGCCGAGGTCCAGGAGCAGAACGTGCGGGCGATGCAGGGGCTGTTCGAGGCGTTCTGGACCGAGGCCGATCCGGCCAGGGCGGGCGCAACGAAAGCCGGCGCCGACCCCAAGGCCCCGCACGCGCCCGAATCCCCGGACGCCTCGCACAGGCCGCGCAAGGGGCGGCCAGGCGCGCGTTGAGGCTGTCTCAGTTCTGGCTGACGGCGTTGCCGATGGTCGCGTAGACTTGGCCGACCTTGGACGCGTAGAGGCGTAGGCTGCCGATCATGGCGAGGAAGACGAATCCGGCGATCAGGGCGTACTCGATGCTCGTCGCACCGCGCACGTCGGCGGCGAAGCGGCGTATCGGAGAGGCGGCCTCGGCCCTCTCCGGCATTTCGACGACCGGCCCCGACATCGATGATCGCTTTCCTTCGCCGAACCGGCCTGAAACGATCCTAACCCACGCCACCTTGCCGATGTTTTAAACCCATCGCCGGCAACCGGCCTGAGCGAGATAAGATTTTAGGAATAAACGGCGATTTCCGCCGAGCGCGGAGCGTCCCCGAACGCCCTGCGGGTTCCGCTCTCTCACCAGCCCGTCATGTTCCTCCAGGTCGGCTCCCCCCATCACCGGACGCGTCGCGCGAAGCACCACGAGGCTCCCTCTCCCGTGCGGGAGAGGGTTGGGGTGAGGGGATGCTCTTGGATATCCGCCAAGCGCCGCACCGCGTCGTCAGGCGTCCCTGCCCGCTCAGCCGTGGCCGGCTTCCTTGCGCAGGGCGTCGATGCGCTTGGAGGCCTCGGCCTTGTCGAGGTCGGGATCGAACGCCTCGGGCTCCTTGGTCTCCTCGGACAGGGTCTTGAGGTAGGAGGCCTGCGCGCCGGTCATCGGCTCGCCGCCGGTGGTCCACTGATCGGGATCCTTGATCTGGTTCGACACGTCTTTCGGGTCGGTCTTGGGGTTCTCGTTCGAGGCGGACCGGGTGTCAGCCTTGGGGCTGGACTTCGCATCGGACTTGGCGGCGGCCTTGGTCATCGGGCACTCATGCGTTCTTGGAATGTTCCGTTAGAACGCAGCCCGGACCGCCACGGTTCCTCGCTGGCGGGAACCGCCTGGGGATAGGATGTCCGGCCCGCAGCTTTCCGCGCGAAGGCGTGTCGAGCGGGCGCATTTGATCGGCCGGGACCCATGCCGCGCATCATCGCGGTCGCCTCACGAAGCAACCCGAACGCCGTGCGAGCTGTCGTGTTCACACGTCTTCCACAAATGGCCCCGGACGGATCGGTGAGGCGCTGGCGCGGGTCCCCTCTCCCGAATGGGAGAGGGGACCCGCGCCTCACCGGCACGAGGGATGAAGCGCGGGTGGGACGAGACGAAAACGGCGGCCCCATCGGACCGCCGTGCCTTCCCACTCAAGCCGCTCGCGCGTTTCTTCCCCTCGGGCCGCTCGAGCTTCTTCCCCGCTCAAGCTGCTCGAGCTTGAGGCTGCACCTCGGCGAGGTAATCGTCCATCAGCGTCTGGGTGATGGCGCCGGGCACGAAGCGGTAGGGACCGATCTCGGACACCGGCGTGACCTCCGCGGCCGAGCCGGTGATGAAGCACTCCGAAAAATCGGCCATCTCCTCGGGACGGATGCGGCGCTCGGTCACCGCGATGCCGCGGCGGCGGGCCAGATCCATCACCGTCTGACGGGTGATGCCGTTGAGGAAGCGGTCGGCGGTGGGGGTGTGGATCGCCCCGTCGCGGATGAAGAACACGTTGGCGCCGGTGCACTCGGCGACATTGTCCTCGAAGTCGAGCATCAGCGCGTCGGCGTAGCCCTTGTTCTCGGCCCGGTGCTTGGAGATCGTGCAGATCATGTACAGGCCCGCCGCCTTCGAGGCGCAGGGGGCGGTGCGGGGATCGGGCCGGCGGTAGTCAGCGATGTCGAGGCGGATGCCCTTCATCTTGGTGGCGGCGTCGAAGTAGCTCGGCCATTCCCAAGCGGCGATCGCCAAGTGGATGGTGTTGCCCTGCGCCGAGACGCCCATCATCTCCGAGCCGCGCCACGCGACCGGGCGGAGGTAGGCGTCCTGGAGGCCGCTGACCTTCAGCACAGCCTCCTTGGCCGCGACGATCTCGGCGGCGGAATAGGGCACGGCGAAGTCGAGCAGCTCGGCGGAGCGGCGCAGGCGCTCGGCGTGGGCGAGGCTCTTGAAGATCACGCCGCCGTAGGCGCGCTCGCCCTCGAACACCGACGAGCCGTAATGCAGGCCGTGGCTCAGCACGTGGATCTTGGCGTCCCGCCACGGCACCATGGCGCCGTCGAACCAGATGGTGCCCTCGCGCTCGTCGAACGGGATCACGGACATGGGGGGTCTTCCTGGAAATCGTCGCGGCCCGTAGGCACGGGCACTTCGGCGGGGACGATGTCGGCGGGCCGCACCACGGCGGCTCGAGCGGGGTTGACGGGTATCAACCGGCCTGGAATATGTCAACGACACTGACGTATATCGCTTCGGCGTCGCCCCCTCCGACGCCGACCGTCCTTCCTGCCCTTCGCGCCGCAACGGGACACGGGCCGCACGTGACATCCCCCGCCCTCCGCGAACGCGACGAATCCGGCGCGCCGGCCGCCCGCGAGCACGACGCCGCCGCTGCGCCGGCCGCCTGCAGCAGCGACGACCTGATCGAGC
>NZ_VRUX01000458.1:0-3494 GCF_008039885.1 Methylobacterium sp. WL103 | reverse complement strand
GGGCGGTCCCGCGACGGGGAGGATCGCCACGTGACGGCCCGGCTGCGGCTTGCCGGGCGAGCCGCGGCGCTGCGGGATCGTCGGCCCGGTCGAGACGTAGGTCGAGATCTCGCTCATGCCCAGCGCCTCGTAGAGCGGCTTTCCCGTGGCTTGGGTCCAGGCGTCGAGCACGTCCCCGGGGAGCGCCTCGCCCGCGGTGCAGCCGTGGCGCAGGCTCGACAGGTCGAAGGCGGGCGGGTCGCCGTATTTGAGGATCTGGCGGTAGAGGCTCGGGACGGCGGCGAAGATCGTGGCGCGATGGCGCGCGATCAGCCGAGGCCAGACGGCCGGGTCGCGCGGGCCGTTGTAGAGCACCGCCGTCGCCCCGACCGACCACGGATCGGTGATGCCGACGCCGAGCGTATAGGTCCAGTTCATCGTGCCGGCATGCAGCATCGTGTCGGCTTCCGACAGTCCGAGCCAGTGGTCGAGCATCGGGCGCCGCCCGTACATCGTGCGGTGGGCATGCAGGACGCCCTTGGGCCGGCTCGTGGTGCCGGAGGTGTAGACCAGGGTCGCCGGGTCGTCGGCGGCTGTGTCGGCGTAGTCGGGGATCGGGTCTCCGGACTTCATCGCGGCGATCGCGGCGCCGTCGAGGAGGATGCGGTCGCCGAGGTCTGCCGGCTCGATCACGCAGCCTTCGCCGACGGCGACCGCGGCCGCGCCGGAGTTCTCCATCAGGAACGCCGCCTCGGCCGGCGTCAACTGCGGCGAGGAGGGCAGGGCGACGAGCCCGGCGGCGAGCGCAGCGAAGTAGACGAGGACGTAGTCGGCCTCGTTGCCCATCCGGATCATCACCCGGTCGCCGCGGCGCAGCCCGCGGTCGAGGAGCCCGGCCGCGATCCCGCGCACGGCCCGGTCGGCCTCGGCGAAGGTCAAGGTCTCGACCGCGTCGTCCGCGCCGACCAGGATCAGCGCGGTCTTCTCCGGCCGCGCCTCGGCGTTCACCCCGAGGCAGTAGCGCGCAGCGTTGAAGCGGGGCGGGGGATGGCGGTCGGCGGACACC
The DNA here is from genome assembly GCF_008039885.1 of Methylobacterium sp. WL103. NCBI lineage: Bacteria > Pseudomonadati > Pseudomonadota > Alphaproteobacteria > Hyphomicrobiales > Methylobacteriaceae > Methylobacterium > Methylobacterium sp. WL103. The sequence continues at coordinate 2,449 of NZ_VRUX01000458.1, read as the reverse complement.
ATGGCGTGGCTCCCGGATGTTGGCTCATCGCGGGATGTCCACCGAACGTGCCGCCGTCAACCTGCAGTGTCGATCATGCCCGGCGCGGGGCCCGTCCGTCCTGCTCCTCGAAACCCTTCAGCACCTTGTCCAGCGTCAGCGGATAGTCGCGGATGCGGATGCCGGTGGCGTTGTAGACGGCGTTGGCCAGAGCCGCGCCGGCGCCGCAGATGCCCAGCTCGCCGAGGCCCTTGCTCTTGAGCGGGTTGGCCTTGTCGTCGACCTCGGGGAGGAACACCGCATCCATCGCCGGAATGTCGGCGTGCACCGGGACATGGTACTCGGCGAGGTCGTGGTTGACGTAGGTGGCGGTGCGTTCATCGATCACCGCATCCTCCATCAATGCTGCGCCGACGCCGAAGGTCATCCCGCCGATCGCCTGGCTTCGGGCGGTCTTCGCATTGAGGATGCGCCCGCCGGTGAAGACGCCGAGCATCCGGCGGAGCCGGATCTCGCCGGTGTCGCGATCGACGCCGACCTCGGCGAAGTGCGCGCCGAACGAGTAATGCGAGTACTTCTCCTTCAAGGCGCCGGGCTTGATCTCGCCCTCCGCCGAAACGCCGTCGGCGCCGGCGAGGTCCACGAGCGCCTCCGAGCGGTTGCCGGAGGTGACGCGCCCGTCGGCGAAGACGACGCCATCCGGGTGCAGGTCGGTCGCCGCCACGAGCTTGTCGCGCAAAGCCGTGCAGGCGACGTAGAGCGCTGAGCCGGCCGAGCCCGCCCCGAACGATCCGCCGGAGCCGGAGGCCGCCGGGTAGGCGGTGTCGCCGATCTCGACGCGGATGCGCTCGATTGGTAGGCCCATCATCTCCCCGGCGATCTGAGCGAGGATGGTGTAGGTGCCCGTCCCGATGTCGGTCATCGCCATCCGCACGGTCAGGTATCCGTCGGGGCCAAGCTTCACCGACGCCGAAGAGGGCATCAGCGGGTTGAGGCGGGCCGCCGCCGACATGCCCATGCCGACCATCCAGTTGCCGTCATGCGTCGTGCCGGCGGGCTTACGCCGGTCCCAGCCGAAGAGCTTGGCCCCTTCCCGCATGCACGGTACGAGCTGGCGCACCGTGAACGGCACCTGCTTCTCGGGGTCCTGCGTCGGCTCGTTGCGGACGCGCAACTCGATCGGATCGAGGCCGATCTGCTCGGCCAGCTCGTCCATGGCGCACTCGAAGGCCAACATGCCGACGGCCTCGCCGGGCGCGCGCATCGACGAGGCGATCGGTAGGTCGAGCTTGGCCAGGCGGTGGCGTGTGATGCGGTTCGGCGCGGCGTAGAGAGAGCGCGTGACGTTGGCCGAGGTTTCGTAGAACTCGTCGCCCTGCGCGGTGTCGGACCACGATTCGTGCGACAGAGCCGTCAGCTTGCCATCGCGATCCGAGGCCAGACGAATGCGCTGGATCGTGTCGGTGCGGTGGGTCGCGACGTGGAATTCCTGCTGCCGGGTCAGCGCGACCTTCACCGGGCGCCCGGTCGCCTTGGAGGCCAGCGCCGCCAGCGTCGCCTCCGGCATCGGCTGGAGCTTCGAGCCGAAGCCGCCGCCGATGTAGTGGCTCACCAGCCGGACGTTCTCGATCGGCAGCTTCAGCACCGAGGCCAACGACTTCTGCCCTCGGTTGAGCATCTGGTTCGCCGTATAGAGCACGACCTTGTCGCCCTCCCAGGAGGCGATGGTGGCATGCGGCTCCATCTGGGCGTGGATCTGCGTCGGGGTGGTGTACTCGACATCGAGCTTGACCGGGGCGGACGCGAACGCGCCGTCGAAGTCGCCGAGCTTCGAGTCCGGGTCGGTCTGGACCTTCTTCGGCTCGATCGCCTGCGGCAGGGCCGCCCTCAGCGATGCCTTGGGCGTCCGGACGTCGTAGGCCACCTTGACGAGCTTGGCCGCGGCACGCGCCTGCTCGAAGGTCTCGGCGACGACGAAGGCCACCGGCTGGTCGAAGAACGCGACATTCGTCCCGGTGAGCTGGGGCCAGACCTGCTCCTTCTTCTCGCCCTGCGCGGGCACGTTCTCGTGGGTCATCACATGGATGACGCCCGGCGCCTTCACGGCTGCGGTCGTGTCGATCGAGCGGATCGTGCCGGCGGCGATCGTCGCGCCGACGATGAAGCCATAGGCCGGGTTCTTCACCTCGCGGGTCTCGTAGGCGTAGGGCGCGCGCCCCATCACCTTGAGGCGGCCGTCGATGCGGTCGATCGGCCGTCCGACGAGGCCGTCGGCCTTTTCGTCGAGCGGCGTCTTGCCGACCGGCTGGTTCATCTCCATGGCGTTCATCCTGGAAGCTTGGGACGGTCAGGTCCGGGTGGCCTCGGTCACCACCGCGCGGAGCGTCCGCCGGGTCAGCGGGATCTTGAAGTCGTTGGTGCCGTAGCCGCGGGCGCCGGCGAGCACCGCGTCGGCGGCGTCGTCCGCGCT
>NZ_VRUX01000457.1:0-3501 GCF_008039885.1 Methylobacterium sp. WL103 | reverse complement strand
CCGTCGGCTCGCCGCGCAGGCGGGCGAGCGCCTTGTCGCGGGCCACCGCCTCGGGGGCGTGCGGATCGCCGTCGAGCCACTTGCCGCGCTTGATCACCTCGTTGACCCGCCCCTGGTTCACGCCGACCTTGAAGGCGATCTCCTGCTGGGTCATGCCGGTGGAGGCGTGCAGGTCGAGGATGGCGTGGGCGAGTTCCGGCGTCATCTTCTGCCCGGTCAGCCGGCGGGCGGGCTTCACCGTGCGGGTGGCGCGGTCGCGCTCGCGCAGGCGCTCCAGCAGCGCGAGCGCCATGTTCATGCCGTGCTCGCGCAGCGACTCCTCGAATTCCTTCAGCGTCGCCATCGGCGAATGATCCTTGCGCGGGCGAGACCGCCCGGAACAGGGGGAGAACGTGCCGCCTCGGCATCGGTTGCGCAAGGCGTTCCGGTTGCGGCATCCCGGGATGACAGGACGCAGGTGCCGTCATCCACCGGAAAACCGCCGCGGCTGGCCCTTCCCGCGGGCGTCGGCTAAACCCGCGGACCCGCGAAGCCGGCCACGCGACAGGACACGCGACCCGCATGATCAGCCCGATCTTCACCGTCCCCGCTGCGGGATCCGCCGCGAACGGCTCGCTCGCCGCGGCGCTCGAAGGCGGCGCGGTGCTGATGTTCCCCGATCTCGACTTCCCGTTCAGCGACTTCGAGCGGCGCTTCACCGAGCGCCCGTTCGCCGACGGCAAGGCCAAGAACGTCAACATCCGCGGCGAGGCGGCGAGCCTCCGGGGTGCTGCCGGCACGCCGGAGGAGCAGGAGGGCTTGCGCCGGCTGCTGGTGCGCTATCGCGGTTTCGCCGAAGCGCTGATCGCGCGCCACCTGCCGGAATACGCCGACCGGATCAGCCTCGCCGGCACCTCGTACCGGCCCTTCGACGTGGACCGGCGCAAGATGAGCTGGCGCCGCGACGACACCCGCCTGCACGTCGACGCCTTCCCCTCGAACCCGATCGGCGAAAAGCGCATCCTGCGGGTGTTCCGCAACATCAACCCGAGCGGCCAGCCGCGCCTGTGGCGGGTGGGCGAGGATTTCGGCTCGATGGCCGACAAGTTCCTGCCCAAGCTCCCGGGCTATTCGCCGCTCTCGGCGCGCCTGCTGGCAGCGCTCCGCATCACCAAGGCGCGGCGCTCGGAATACGACCACCTGATGCTGCACCTGCACGACGCCTTGAAGCAGGACGCGGCCTACCAGGCGAACGCCCCCCAGGCCGACGTGGAATTCCAGCCCGGCCAGACCTGGGTGACCTTCTCCGACCTCGTCATGCACGGGGCCATGGGCGGCCGCTACATGCTGGAGCAGACCGCCTACCTGCCGGTCTCCGCCCAGGCCGACCCGGAGACGAGCCCGCAGCGGATCCTCGCGCGCAAGCTCGGCCGCCCGCTCCAATAGTTTCTTGCCGCACAAGGACGTGACACGAATGATCCTCGAAATCGCGCAGGTCGAGATCAAGCCCGGCATGGAGGCCGAGTTCGAGGCCGGCATCAGTCGGGCCGCCGAGATCTTCCGGGTCGCCGCCGGCTGCCGCAGCTTCGACGTGCGGCGCTCGGTCGAGCATCCGCAGCGCTACCGCCTGCTGATCGAGTGGGAGACGCTGGAGGCCCACACCAAGGACTTCACCGGCTCGCAAGCTTGGCAGGATTACCGCGCCATCGTCTCCCCGTGCTTCGCGAGCCCGCCCGCGGTGGAGCACACCGAGCGGGTGCTGAAGGCGTTCTGACGGATCGCTCGACGCGCCCCCTCTCCCGAACGGGAGAGGTGACCCGCGCTTCCTGCGGAGTGATCGGTCCCGAAGCATCGACAGAGCTTGCGCCCACGTCGTCCCGCAACGATGCTCGCGCAAAGCTCGGGCGAGACAAGAAGCACATGATCCAGCGTCCCCTCCGCATCGGCACCCGCGGTAGCCCGATGGCGCTCGCGCAGACCGGCATGGTCCGCGACAAGATCGTGGCGGCCAACCCCGGCCTCGAGACCGAGCTGGTCGTCGTCACCACCGTGGCGGACAAGATCCTGGACCGGCCGCTCTCCGAGATCGGCGGCAAGGGGCTGTTCACCAAAGAATTGGAGCAGGCGCTATTCTCCGACGAGGTGGATGTCGCCGTCCACTCGATGAAGGACGTCGAGACCTGGCTGCCCGAGGGGCTGGTCATCGCCTGCATCCTGGCGCGCGACGACCCGCGCGACGCCTTCCTGTCGCCGCGGGCCTCCGGGTTCGCGGAACTGCCCGAGGGCGCGCGCGTCGGCACCTCCTCGCTCCGGCGCGCGGCGCAGGTGCTGATGCGCCGGCCGGACCTGCGGATCGTGCCGCTGCGCGGCAACGCCAACACCCGCATGCGCAAGCTCGAGGCCGGCGAGTGCGACGCGACGCTGCTGGCGCTCGCCGGCCTCGAGCGCCTCGGCCTGGAGGGCATGGCGCGCTCGGTGCTCTCGGTCGAGGAGATGCTGCCGGCGGTGGCCCAAGGGGCGCTGGGCATCGAGGCCCGCGAAGGCGACGCCGAGATCCACGCGCTGCTGGCCCCGTTGGCCTGCGCCCGCACCACCACCGCCATCGGCGCCGAGCGGGCGCTGCTGGCCGAGCTCGACGGCTCCTGCCGCACGCCGATCGCGGCGCTGGCGCGGATCGAGGGCGACACGCTCAGCCTCGACGGCCTGCTGTTCCTCCCCGACGGCAGCCGCCATTGGGCCGCCTCCCGCTCGGGCCCGGTCGCCGACGCGGCCCGGATCGGCCGCGAGTGCGGGGCCGAGATCAAGGCGGCGGCGGGCGAGATCTACACGAAGCACCTGCAGTAGGCCGCGGCGCCCCGGACGGATGGAGCGCGGGTCCCCTCTCCCGTTCGGGAGAGGGACAGGGTGAGGGGCGAGGTCTTTCCGGACATGTCGCCCCCCTCACCCCAACCCTCTCCCATTCGGGAGAGGGGGCCGGTCGGCGTCTCCTGATTTCGCCTCACGCCACGCTGCGTTCGATCTGCTCCTCGTCGCAGATCACGCCCGCCGTGCCCTCGTATTCCGCGGCGAAGTCGTGGGCGGCCTGCACCGGGGCCGGGGTGGTGCGGTCGGCCGCGAAGGTGGCGAGGAACGAGCGCATCACGTGGCGCACGCCCGCGTCGTTGATGGTGCGCAGGTCGTCGTTGTAATAGCGCCCCGCGTTCACGTTGCTGGTGACGATGTCGTAGGCGGGGAAGTACACCGCCCGCGGGTCGCCGGAGGCGCAGGCCTCGCCCGCCGCCACCCGCAGCACCGACTTCGAGTAGCTGTTCGATTCCATCACGTGCCGGTCCATGAAGGTGGCGATCATCGGCACCGGCGAGACCGTGAGGATGATGCGGGCCGAAGCGTTCACGCTCCAGAGCCGTTCGAGGAAGCCCTGCAGGTCGGCGAGCACCTCGGCCGCGCCGGCGTTGACGCATTCGTAGAGCGCCGGATCGTAGGTGCCGCCGGCGACGCCCGGGGCCAGCGGCAGGGCGGCCC
>NZ_VRUX01000456.1:0-3503 GCF_008039885.1 Methylobacterium sp. WL103 | reverse complement strand
GGTCGGCGGCGTTGCGCGCGGCGGCCGCGGCCGAGCGCGCGGTGTCGGCGAGGACGCGGGTCTGGTCGACCGCCTGATCGGGGGGGATGTTGGCCATCGTTATGCTCCTCGCGACCGGCCTACGCCGCGCCCGTTGGCTGAGTGCTGGGTGACGCCGACACCCCGGTCTTCGACAGCCCGACCGAGGCCTGCTCGGATTGCTGGTCGTCCTTCGGGCGGTCGGCGACCGCCGCGTCGGCCTTCGGCTGGAAGGACGGGTGCACCACGGCGCCGTCGTGGGTCAGGTTGGTGGCCTTGACGAGCTCGTCGTCCCACTTGATCGCCAGCGCCTTCGACTCCTTGTCGACCAGGGTCTCGACGAAGGCGTAGAGGTTGCGCGCATAGAGCGCCGAGGCGCTGGCCGCGAGCCGGCCGGCGACGTTGAGGTGGCCGACGATCTTCACGCCGCGGTCGTTGACGACGACCTCGCCGGGCTTGGCGCCCTCGACGTTGCCGCCGCGCTCCACCGCGAGGTCCACGAGCACCGAGCCGGGCTTCATCGAGGCGACCATCGCCGCAGAGACCAGCTTGGGCGCCGGGCGGCCGGGGATCAGCGCCGTGGTGATGACGATGTCCTGCTTGGCGATGTGGGTCGCGACGAGGTCGGCCTGCTTCTTCTGGTACTCGGCCGACATCTCCTTGGCGTAGCCGCCCTTGGTCTCGGCCTGCTTGAACTCGTCGTCCTCGACGGCGACGAACTTCGCGCCGAGCGACTCGACCTGCTCCTTGGTGGCCGGGCGCACGTCGGTGGCGGTGACGACCGCGCCCATGCGGCGGGCGGTGGCGATAGCCTGCAGGCCGGCGACGCCGACGCCCATCACGAACACGCGGGCGGCAGGCACGGTGCCGGCCGCCGTCATCATCATCGGCATGGCGCGGCCGTACTCGGAGGCGCCGTCGACCACGGCGCGGTAGCCGGCGAGGTTGGCCTGGCTCGAAAGCACGTCCATCACCTGCGCGCGGGTGATGCGGGGCATCAGCTCCATGGCGAAGCCGTCGACGCCCGCCTCGGCCATCGCCTGCAGCTCGGCCTCGTGGCCGTAGGGGTCCATGATCGCGACGACCAAGGCGCCCCGCTTGAGGAGCTTGAGCTCGTCGGCGCCGGGGCGGCGGACCTTGAGGATCAGGTCGGCGTCGCGGGCGGCCTCTTCGGCCGAGCCTGCGACCGAAGCCCCGACCGCCTCGTACTCGGAATCCGGCATGCCGGCCTTCAGCCCGGCGCCCGACTGGACGGTCACGTCGGCGCCGAGCGCCAGGAACTTCTTGACCGTCTCGGGCACCGCCGCGACCCGCGGTTCCGCGGAATCGGTCTCCGACAGGACAGCGATGCGCATTCAGGACTTCCCTCGATTGACCGCTCCCGAATGCGCGATATGGAACGGCTTTTCGAGGCGAGTTGGTAAGACGAACTGACGGAAGCGTAACGATTGTAAGCGGCGGCCCCGAATTCCGGGGCGCGGACCGCCCCGATCCTTTCCGAGACGCCAGGCCTCAGGCGAAGGCGAGGTAGAGGGCCATGAGCACGGCGACCACGCAAGGCGCACGCCAGCCGATGTTCGGCGCGAAGGCGCCGAGGGCGCCTGCCGCGCTCGAGAGGACGACGCCGAGGATCGCGGTGAGCCAGGCCTCGCGGATACCGCCGACTGCCAGGGCGAGCACCCAGCAGATCACCACGCCGCTGGCGATCTCGACGAAGCGGACGAATCCCCGATAGGTCTGCTCGTGCGTCTTCGCGTCCATCGCGGGGCTGTAGGCCCCACCGGAAACGCCCTTCGTATCGGCCATCGTGCGCTCGTCCTCGACGCTACCACTTCTCGGTGGGAGCGGGTTTAGCCCAAGCTTATTGCTGCCGCAATCGGCCGCAACCGGCGGGATCGGGCATCGCACGGCTTTGCTTGGCCCTCAATTCACTTGCGCACAAAAGATCGCCCGGACACGCGATCGTGAGCCGGCGAGGGACGCGTTATCTCGCGATCCGCCGAGGCCCCCGACTCGCGAACCCTCAGGCCGGCAGAGCCAGCCCGACCGCGCCGAGCGCCTCCGCCTGCCGCTCGGCGAGAGCGTCGAGGCTGAAGCGCTCGATCTCCGCCTCGAACAGGCGGTGATAGTTGAGCTCGGACTTGAGGTGCAGGAACACGGCTCCGAGGCCGACCGCGGCCCGGTCCATGAACACGAATTCCTGCGGCACGGTCACTGGCCCCTTCGCCTTCAGGGCCTGGTGCACCTCGAAGGCTTGGCGCCTGCCGTACTCGCCGGGCTTCACCCCGTCGGCGACGGTGCGGGTGCGATCCTCGAGCAGCGGCCCGTAGATGAAGCGCGCCCAGATGTTGAGGATCTCGATCTTCTCCTTGTCGAGGTCCTTGAAGCCCCAGACCTCGTAGGCGTGGACGATCCGCGCCATGTCCTGGGTGAGCAGGCCGCGGTAGAGGTCGACCACGCCGCCGACGAAGCGCGGATGGAAGATCCGCACGCAGCCGTAGTCGAGCAGGTTGATGCCCTGCGGCTCCCGCTCTGCCCCTTCGCCCTCGGAGAACACCGTGTAGTTGCCCAGGTGCGGGTCGCCGTGGATCACCGCGGCGCGGCTGAACGGGTGCCACCACGCCTTGAACATCGCCTGCGCGATGCGGTTTCGGATCTCGACGGGGGATTCCGTGAAGTTGAGGATGCGCTCGCCGTCGAGCCAGCCCAGCGTCAGCAGGCGCCTGGTCGACAGATCCGCGTGGATCGCCGGCACGCGCACCGCCGCGATGTCCTTGAGGACGGTGCCGTAGAGGGCGCCGTGCTTGGCCTCGCGGGCGTAGTCCAGCTCCTCGCGGACCCGGGCGCCGATCTCCTTGGCGATCTCGCGGGTGTCGAGCCAGGAGTTCATCCGCCGGTGCAGGGCGAAGGCGACCTCGAGCTGCTTCAGGTCGGCCTCCACCGCCGACTGCATGTCCGGGTACTGGAGCTTGCAGGCGAGCGCCGTGCCGTCGAGCGCCGTGGCGCGGTGGACCTGGCCGAGGGAGGCGGCGGCGGCGGGCTTCAGGTCGAAGCTCTCGAACCGCGCCTGCCAGCCGACCCCGAGCTCGGCCTGCATCCGGCGCTTGACGAAGGCGGCGCCCATCGGCGGCGCGTCGGCCTGGAGCTTCTGCAGCTCCACCGCGTATTCGGGCGGGAGCAGGTCGGGCACGGTGGCGAGCAGCTGCGCCACCTTCATGATCGGGCCTTTCAGGCCGCCGAGCGCCTGCGCCAAAGCCGCCGCGTTGGTGGTGCCCTCCTTGCCGAACAAGCGGGCGCCGGCCATCCGCGCGGCGACCCCGCCGACGTTGGCGCCGACGCGGGCGTAGCGGCTGGCGCGGGCGGAGAAGCGGTTGGCTTCCGGATCGGTCTCTGACATCGGCTGGGTTCGCACCTCTCCCCGACCGCGAAGCCCGATCCGACCCGCGTGGGCCGGGCGCTCCGGGTCTCGTTTCGACGCGCCCGCC
>NZ_VRUX01000455.1:0-3504 GCF_008039885.1 Methylobacterium sp. WL103 | reverse complement strand
GAGGGCCGCCTGGTAGGCCTCGGCCCGGGCGCGTCCGGTCTCGCGCCCGACCGGGTCGTCGTCCTCGAGGCCGAGGCGGGCGAGCAGCGGGTTCAGGGTCAGGCCCTGGACCACCAGGGTGCCGAGCACCGTGCCGAACGCGGCGAAGACGATCAGGTCGCGGTGCGGGAATTCCTGCGGCAGGGCGAGCGCCGTGGCGATGGTGAGGATGCCGCGCATCCCAGCCCAGGACACCGCGACGGCGCTCCGGAGCCGGCCGCGGCCGGGATCGGCGACGGAGAGGCCGGGCAGGCCGGACGCCGGCAGCACCCAGGCGACGCGCACCAGCACCACGGTGGCGAAGACCGCGCCGGCGAGCGCCAGCGCGACGAGCTGGTCGGCGCCGGCGAGCCGCTCGAGGATCGGGCCGATCTGGATGCCGATCAGCACGAAGGCCAGCACGTTGAGCACGAACACCGCCGTGTTCCAGACCGCGTAGGAGATGATGCGCACGCGCGGGGCGGTGATGCCGGGAGTGCCGCGCGCCACCGTGATCGCGAAGGCGACGAGCGTCAGCACGCCCGACATCTCCAGGCGCTCGGCGGCGATCCAGATCCCGAAGGCGGCCACGAATTGCAGCACGATGGTGCTGGCCGCGTCCTGCACCCGCCGCATCCCGGCGACGAAGGCGAGCCCCGCGAGCGGCCCCACCACCAGGCTCGCGACCACGCCCACGAGGAAGGTCGGGCCGACCTCGGAGACGTGGAAGGCGCCGCTCGCGGCGGCCGCGACGCCGAGCCGGTAGATCAGCAGGGAGCCGGCGTCGTTGAGCAGGCTCTCGCCGCGCAGGATGGTGGTGAGGCGGTGCGGCAGCGAGACGTGGCGCAGCACCGAGAGCGCGGCCACCGCGTCCGGCGGCGCGACGATCGCCCCGAGCACGATGCAGGCGGAAAGCGGCATGTCCGGCACCAGCAGCTTGGCGACGACGGCGACCGCGATCGTCGTCACCGCCACCGCCCCGAAGGCGAGGCCGGCGATCGGGCGCCAGTTCGCCCTCAGGTCGCGCAGCGAGGTGCCGTAGCCGGCATCCATCAGCACGGGCGCGAGGAACAGCGCCAGCGCCAGCCCCGGGTCGAGCTCGAGGTTCGGGACGCCCGGCACGAAGGCGAGGCCGACGCCGCCGAGCGCCAGGAAGGCCGGATACGGCGCACCGATTCGCCGCGCGAGAGCCGCCAGCAGCACCGCGCCGAACAGGACGCCGACAACCCACTCGAAAATGATCATCAGGGGAAGATAGGGCGGTGCGGCCGGCACGGCGGGGCCGGCGGACCTTCGACTCAGTACTGCACGGTCGCCCGCACCCCGAGCACGGTGGCGTTCTTCAGCCGGCGCCCGTCGGCATCCGCGACGCCGCCGCTCGGGCGGATGATGTACTGCAGGTCCGGCTGCACGGTGAAGCCCGGCACCACCAGCGCCTGGTAGGTCGCCTCCAGCGCGGTCTCGGCCCGCCGCCGCGGGATCGGGGTGCCGGTGAACAGGATGGTGTCGGTGTCGGCCCGGCGGGCGTCGTCGGCGTAGCGGGCGTAGGCGATGCCGGCGCCGACCGTGTCGTCGTCGCGCCCCGGGATCAGGCCCTTGTAGGCGAGGCCGGCGTCGACGTAGGCCGAGATCAGGCTGGAGCGCGTCGGCGAGAGCGAGGCGCGCACGAACACCGACAGGCCCTCGTCGTCCTTCTCGGGCTCGATCAGGACGCTCTGGTCGATCATCGCGTAGAGCCCGGCGTTGCCGCGCTGCCGGCGCGGCAGGCCGGACGAGGCCGGGTCGGCGAGCGACAGGCCGAGGGTGTCGCGGCGCAGGTCGTCGAAGCGGCCGAAATGCTGCCAGCCGCCGAAGGTCACCGTGCCGGGCAGCGCGGTCGAGCCCTTCTCGGTGTTGTAGGAATAGGCCGCCTCGGCCACGATCAGGGCCGGGTCGTGCGTGCGGAAGTTCGTGCCGGTGCGGTTGAGGCGCTGCGCCTCCGCGTCGTCGCCCGGGCGGTTGGCCCCGGCCGGATCGCCGTCGTAGAGCCCGGCCTGGAACGAGAGCCCGCCGCCGGGCTCGAACTTCGCCCGGATCGCCGGCGTCGCCAGGGGGTAGGCCGGGCCGCCGGAGGGGAGGTTCGCGCTGGTGATCGCCGGCCAGCCGAAGCTCGAGTTCACGAACAGCGTCGCGGTCTGGCTCACGAAGAACTCGCTGTCGGCGGCCTGCTGGCCGACCCGCAGGCCGAGCTTGCCGTCGAAGAGCTGCTGGTCGAACCACAGCACGTAGAGCCGTGTCGCGGGCAGCGCCCCGATGACGCTGACGTCGAGCAGGTTGCCGACGTAGTAGCGCGACAGGCCGGTGCCGTGGATGAAGTAGGCGTTGGCGTGCGCCGTGGCGCCCTGCCAGCCGGCGAGCGTGTCGAGGTCGAGGTAGAGCCGCAGGTTCAGCCGGTCCTCCACCACCGCTCCCTGCCGCATTCCGCCGGTGGGGTTGCCGAGCACGTCCGCGATGTAGGTGAGGCTGTACTGGATGCCCCGCTCCTTCAGCACCGGGCGCAGGCCGAAGGGATCGCCGAGGGGGCCGAGATAGGGCTCGACCGAGCGGGCGTAGCCGCCCGAGGTCTGGCTCGTGGTCTCGGGCTGGGCCACGGAGGTCCGCACGTCGCCGCCGGCGCCTTCGCGGATCACGGGGATGGCCGGGGGCGCCGGCGGCGTCTGCGCGAAGGCCGGGATGCTGAGCATCGCGGCAAGCGCTCCGATGGCGGATGGGCGGTGGATCACGGACGGCTCGGGTGGCGTGCGGCGGCAACCGTACAACAGGCGCCCGGCCGAGTCCGATGCGGGACGGTGACACGCGAACCGCGCGTTCTGCCTTTTCCCGCACAACGGCTACTGTATTCACACCTCTCCTGCCCTTGGCGGTTCGATGTGCGCGCATCCCCTCGCCCCGCGTGCGGGGAGAGGGCTTCGACGACCTCGTCGTCGGCAAAGCGAGGCGGCAGCCGACGGTGAGGGGGCCGAGCCGGAGGAGGCACTTCCGGAAGCTCCCCCTCACCGTCGCTTCGGCTTCGCCTCTCGCTCTCCGGCTGCACGACGGGGTGCAGCCGGGCCTCTCCCCGCACGCGGGGAGAGGGGAACCCGCGCGTTATCCGATGCCGTGACGAACGATGTGGATCCAGTAGCGCAGAGGGGGGGAAGCGGAGTGGCCGCCCTCGCGCCTTTTGCACCGACGGCACGGTTTTCGTACAGCCGGAGCGAGCCGTCGCCAGCCGCGAGCGAGACCATGCCCGAGACCCCCGTCTTCTCCCACGGCGCCTGCGCCGCCCCGCACCACCTCGCCGCGCAGGCCGGGCAGACCGTGCTGGCGCAGGGCGGCAACGCCATCGAGGCGATGACCGCGATGGCGGCGGCGATCGCCGTGGTCTACCCGCACATGAACGGCATCGGCGGCGACGGGTTCTGGCTGGTGCGCGAGCGCGGCGGCCGGGTGCGCGGCATCGAGGCC
>NZ_VRUX01000454.1:0-3505 GCF_008039885.1 Methylobacterium sp. WL103 | reverse complement strand
GCTTCGGCGGCGGTCGCGGCATCGGCGGGGCAGGCTTCGCCAACCGTGGCTTCGGCGGCGGCTTCGCCAACCGTGGCTTCGGCGGTGGGTTCGCCAACCGTGGCGTCGGTGGTGGGTTTGCCAACCGTGGCGTCGGTGGTGGGTTTGCCAACCGAGGCGGCTTCGTCGGCAACGGCGGCTTCGCCAACCGCGGGATCGGCCGGGGCTACGGCGCCGGCTATGGTCGCGGGTACCGCGGCGGCTACGGTCGTGGCCTCGGCTACGGCGCGGCCGGCCTCGGGCTCGGCCTCGCCACCGGCGCTCTGATCGGCGGCGGCCTCGGTTATGGCTACGGCGGCTACGGCTACGACGACAACTACTACGGCGGCGGTTACGCGCCGGCCGGCTACGGCGGCTACGGCTACGCTCCGGCCTACACGGAGGTGCAGACCGAGGTGGCGCCCGGCCCGCAGGAATCGGTGAGCTACTGCATCCAGCGCTTCCGCTCCTACGACGTGCGCTCGCAGACCTACCTCGGCAACGACGGCGCGCGGCACTCCTGCCCGTAAGGGTTTCGAGGCCGATATGACGAGAAGCCCCGCGACCGATACGGTCGCGGGGCTTTTTGCTGCCCGCCCGGGACGGTTCCGGGCCAAGGGGGACGCCACGCCATGACGACCGACGAGATCCAAGACCTCCACCGTGCCCGCACGGTTCTGGCGCGGCAGCGCAACGCCATGGCCAAGCGCCTCTCCGGCATCGACCTTGCGCCGGTGTCGATGGCCGAGGATTTGACCCGGATCCTCGTCGCGATCGAGGCGGTCGACCGCGCGCTGACCGCCGAGGGCCGGCCCTACATGGCGCCGGAGATGCACGCGGAAGGCTGAGGCTTTCGGGCCGGTGACACGCATTCGGCGCGCCGGGCCAGCGGGATTAGGATCAGGCCGAAGCGGCCTCGATCCGCACGGGCACGGATTTCGCCGCGGGCACCTTGCTGCGCTCGGCATGGTGCCAGAGCGGGATCAGCGGGTTGCACTCGGGGTAGTAGCCGCCGACGCAGCCCGTCGGGAGGTCGTAGGCCAGCACCCGGAAGCCCTCGACCCGCCGCACCACCTTGTCGTCCGTCGCGCCGACGAGGTGAACGGTCTGCGCGTCGCGCAGGCCGAGGCGGGCGATGTCGTCGCGGTTCATGAACAGCACCATCCGCGTGCCCTTCACGCCGCGGAATCGGTCGTCGTAGCCGTAGATCGTGGTGTTGAACTGGTCGTTCGACCGCATGGTGATGAGCCGCATCACCTCGGGGTCGGCCTGCTCGGTGTCGGGGTCGGCCGACAGGCTGCGCGGCGTGACGAAGTTCGCCTTGCCGGTGTCGGTCTTCCATGTGCGGTCGGCGGCCGGAATCGGCCGGCGGAAGCCGCCGGGCGTCCACATCCGCGCGTTGAAGTCCTTGAACTGGTCGGGATAGGTCGCCTCGATCGCGTCGCGAACGCTGGCGTAGTCGCCGCCCCAGCGATCCCAGTCGATCCGCGGGTTCGGCGTCAGCGTCGCCTTGGCGATCCCGGCGACGATGCGCGGTTCGGACAGCAGCTCGGGTCCGGCCGGCTCGGCATAGCCCTTCGAGCCATGGATGCAGGCGGTCGAATCCTCCATCGACACCGCCTGCCGCCCGCCGGCCTGCTCGTCGATCTCGATTCGGCCGAGGCAGGGCAGGATGTAGGCGACCTCGCCGTGGATCAGGTGATTGCGGTTGAGCTTCGTCGAAATCTGGACGGTCAGGCGAAGCGTCTTCCAGGCTTCCTCCATCAGCGCGGTCTCCGGCACCGCGCGGATGAAGTTGCCGCCGAGCGCCACGAACGCCTTCACCGAACCGTCGAGGATACCCTCGCAGGCCTCGACGGTGTTGAGACCCTTCTCCATCGGCGGCTCGAAGGCGTAGAGTTCGCGCAGCTTGTCGTTCGGTACCAACTCCGGCTTCTCGGTAATGCCGACCGTGCGCTGCCCCTGGACGTTGGAATGCCCACGGACCGGGCAGATGCCGGCGCCGCGCTTGCCGATGTTGCCGCGCATCAAGAGCAGGTTGACCAAGGCCTGCACGGTCTCGACGCCCATGCGGTGCTGGGTCAGCCCCATGCCGTAGACGCCGATCGTCGCCTTCGCCTTGGCGTAGGTCGCCGCCGTCTGCTCCAGCGCCTTGCGGGTCAGGCCCGAGCGCCGCTCCAGCTCGTCCCAGGACTTTCCGCGGACCGAGGCCGCGAACGCCTCGAAGCCGTGGGTGTGCTCGGCGATGAAGGCGGTGTCGAGCACGCGCTCGGCGCCGCTCGCGATCGCCGCGTCGTCGAGCGCCAGCAGCGCCTTGCAGATCCCGTAGATCGCCCCGAAATCGCCGCCGGCCTTGACCTGCAGGTACTGCGACGAGATCCGCGTCTCGGACTTCGTCAGCATTTCGAGTGGCGCCTGCGGGTTGGTGAAGCGCTCCAGCCCCCGCTCCCGGAACGGGTTGAAGGTGATGATCGGGACGCCGCGGCGGCTCGCATCCTGGAGCGGATGCAGCATCCGCGGCGCGTTCGAGCCGGGGTTCTGCCCGAAGAACAGGATGCAGTCGGTGTGCTCGAACGCCTCGAGCAGCACCGTGCCGACCGGCGAGCCGATGCTTTCTGGAAGCGCCACGGAGGTCGATTCGTGGCACATGTTCGACGAGTCGGGCAGGTTGTTGCTGCCGTGCAGCCGCGCCAGCAGGCCGTACATGTACGACGTTTCGAGCGAGGCGCGGCCGGAGGCGTAGAACACAGCCGCCTTCGGATCGAGCGCCTTCAACTCGGCGCCGATCTCCGCGAAGGCGGCATCCCACGAGACCGGCAGGTAGCGGTCGCTCGCCGCATCCCAGCGCAGGGGTACGGTGAGGCGCCCGAGCTCCTCCAGGTCGTAGTCGCGCCAGCCGGTGAGTTCGGTGACCGTGTGGGCGGCGAAGAACTCGGCGCCGATGCGCTTGCGCGTCACCTCCCAAGCGGTCGCCTTGGCGCCGTTCTCGCAATACTCGAACACCGCCGGCTTGCCGGGCTTGGCCCAGGCGCAGCTTACGCACATGAAGCCGCCGGGCTTGTTCTGGTGGCGCAGCATCAGGCCGCCGGTGACGGGGATCTGCTCGCGCAGGAGGATCTCGGTGAGCGACTTCGCCGACCCCCAGCCGCCGGCCGGCCCCTCGTAGGGGTCGAGCTGCACCGAATCCGTCATCCTCGAAACTCCAACCTTCGCGATCCTCGAGGAAGAACCCTTCGTCGGCGCGAAAGGGTCCGCTCGGCTGCGTGCGGCAAACGCCGCGCACTGGCAGGGTCGGCGCCGGGCGCCTGGCCGTGCTACGGCTCGCGCCGGCCCCCATCGAAAGCACGACCCCGATTGTCCGACCGGAACGAGATCCCGGCGCCGCGCGCCGCAGACGCCCCGCGCGATCCCCGGACCGAGGCGGTCCTCGAACGGATCGCAGCCGCCCAGGGCGCGCCGTTCGGGGCCGGCGAGCACGGGCTCGACC
>NZ_VRUX01000453.1:0-3509 GCF_008039885.1 Methylobacterium sp. WL103 | reverse complement strand
GCGGCGCCAGGCCCGCACGGCACAGGCCGCGACATAATCCCGGCACCGCGGTGCTGGGCGCGGTTTCACGCTCGCGCGGCGGGGGCCAACACCTGTATGGCACGGATCATGACGTGCCGGCGCGCGGCGCGCCGTCCCCGCGCGCCGGCCTCGCCCGAACCTGCCCGAACCTGCCCGAACCTGCCCGAGACAACACGGAAACGGCCTGACCCTCATGCGCGACGACGCCACCGGACGCACCCTCACCGCCCATGAATCGCGCGAGACGCCTTGGCTCAGCGTGGTCCTCGGCTTCGGGCCGATGCTGCCGCTGGTGGCGGGCGCCGCCGCCGCCTGGTGGATGCGCGGCCAGCCCCTCGACTACCTCGTCGCCCTGGTGACGATCCTCTACGGCGCCGCGATCCTGCTGTTCCTGGCGGGCGTGCGCCGCGGCGTCAGCTTCCGCACCGAGGGCGGGCCGACGGTGGTGCAGATCGCGACGATGTTCGGGCTGTTCGCGCTTGGGCTCTCCGCCCTCGTGACGGTGGTGATGGGCAAGGCGATCCCGGCGCTCGCCCTCCTGATCGTCGGCTACGCCGCCATCGCCGTGCTCGACCCGATCGCCGCGCGCACCGGAGAGGCACCGCTGTTCTTCGCTCGCCTGCGCCCGCTGCAGATGCCGATCGCCGTGGTGAGCCTCGCCGCGCTGCTGTGGCTGAAGTGGATCTCGCCTTACTAGGCCGCCCCTCTTCCCTACCCCCCCGACGGATCTCGGGCTTGCCCGAGATCCGCACCCTGTGTGCCCAAGTCGGGCGAGCCCGACTTGGGTGCGGGGGAGGGAAAATGCCCACCATCGTCTCGCCGCGAGAACCCGCCCGCCTTCGAAATCCAGCCCTGCTTGCCGCTGCCCCCGCCGCCGCGATACAGCCCGGCGCGACCCCCGTAGCGCGCGATCGAAACGAACCCTCATGTCCAAGGCCGATTCCAACAAGGCCGAGAAGGCCGAAAAATCCGGCCTGAAGGCCCGCCTGCCGCGCGGCTTCGTCGATCGCCGCGCCGCCGAGATCGCGGCGCAGGGGCGGATGCTGGAGACGATCCGGGCGACGTTCGAGCTCTACGGCTTCGAGGCGCTGGAGACCCCGTTCGTCGAGTACACCGAGGCGCTCGGCAAGTTCCTGCCCGACCTCGACCGCCCGAACGAGGGCGTGTTCTCGTTCCAGGACGACGACGAGGCGTGGCTCTCGCTCCGCTACGACCTCACCGCGCCGCTGGCCCGGCACGTGGCCGAGAACTTCGACGCGATCCCGAAACCCTATCGCAGCTTCCGCAACGGCTTCGTGTTCCGGAACGAGAAGCCGGGCCCGGGCCGCTTCCGCCAGTTCATGCAGTTCGACGCCGACATCGTCGGGGCGCCCGGCGTCGCCGCCGACGCCGAGGCCTGCATGCTGATGGCCGACACGCTGGATCGGCTGGGCTTGGCCGGCCAGTACGTGATCAAGGTCAACAACCGGAAGGTGCTCGACGGGGTGCTGGCGACGATCGGGCTCGGCGGCGACGCGCAGGCCGGCCAGCGGCTGACCGTGCTGCGCGCCATGGACAAGTTCGACAAGTTCGGCACGGAGGGCGTGCGCCAGCTGCTCGGCCCCGGCCGCAAGGACGAGTCGGGCGACTTCACCAAGGGCGCCGGACTCGACGGGGCCCAAGCCGACAAGGTGATCGCGCTGCTGCTCGCCGGCGGTTCGGAGGAAACGCCCGAACGCTTCGCCTTCGTCGACGCGTTGCTCTCCGCCTTCGGCGAGAACGAGACCGCGCGGGCCGGCATCGAGGAGCTGCACACCATCGCCAAGCTGGTGGACGCCGCCGGCTACGGCGTGGACCGCATCCGCGTCGACCCCTCCGTGGTGCGCGGCCTCGAATACTACACCGGCCCGGTCTACGAGGCCGAGCTGACCTTCCCCGTCACCAACGAGGACGGGCAGACCGTGCGCTTCGGCTCGGTCGCCGGGGGTGGGCGCTACGACGGGCTCGTCGGGCGGTTCCGCAGCGATCCGGTTCCGGCCACCGGCTTCTCCATCGGCGTGTCGCGGCTGTTCTCGGCGCTGCAGCTCACCGGCAGCCCGCTCGCCGAGGCCCCGGCCAAGCCCGGCCCGGTGGTGGTGCTGGTGCTCGACCGCGACGAGATCGCCGCCTACCAGCGGCTCGTCGCCACCCTGCGGGGGGCCGGCATCCGGGCAGAGCTCTATCTGGGCGGCGCCGGGATGAAGGCGCAGATGAAGTACGCTGACCGCCGCGGCAGCCCGGTGGCGATCATCCAGGGCTCGAACGAGCGCGAGGCCGGCGAAATCCAGGTCAAGGACCTCGTCGCCGGCGCCGAGGCCGCCCGCAACATCGCCAGCAACGCCGAGTGGAAGGCCGCCCGGCCGGCCCAATTCTCCTGTCCCGAGGCCGAGATGGTCGAGCGCGTGCGCGCCGTGCTGGCGCAGCATTTTTCGGCCGACGCGTAAGGGTAGGGGTCGGCTCTCTCTCCCCCCTCTGCGCGGGGACGAGCAGCGGCAGCCTCAGCGCGGGCAGCCGGCGGCGCGTTCCTGGCGCTGGATCTCGGCGACCTTGGCACGATCCCGAGCCGAAAGCGGCACGTCGGCGATGTCGTCGTCGCGGCAGCCGGCGTTGCCGAAGGCCTTGATCCCGCGCGGGGTGCGGAAGCAGTAGCCGGCCTCGCCGTAGACCGCGTTGCGCTCGCCCCAGAGTTCGTCGCACGGGAACTCCGCCCGCGCGGGCGTGCAGAGCGGCGGCAAGGCCACCAGGACGGAAGCAAGGGCGAGGGCGCGCATCGGGTCGGCTCCGGTGGGGACGGGAGCCGCACGATAGCCGATGCGATCGCCGCCGCATGCGCCCGCGCGTCCCAAAGGTTTGACCCTGCGTGTTCATTCCCGCTCGCGAGGCCCGGCGGGGCGGTCGCCAAGCCCGGCTCCGGTTGCTACAGAACCGCTCGACGACGACGGGCAGGATCATGACGCGACCGCAGGCAGGAGAGACGGAGGCGAGCGCGTCGGCACAGGCGCGGCTCTCGGCGCACCTCGCGCAAGGGGGCTACCGCTTCGTGACGCCGCCGGTGCTGCAGCCGGTCGAGCCGTTCCTCGAGCTCTCCGGCGAGGACATCCGCCGGCGCATCTTCGTCACGCAGGACTCCGACGGGGCCGAACTGTGCCTGCGACCGGAGCTGACGATCCCGGTCTGCCGCCTGCACCTGGCCGGCGGCGACGGCCGGGCGGCCGACTACAGCTATTGCGGCCCGGTGTTCCGGCTGGCGGCCGACGAGCCCGACGAGTTCCTGCAGGCAGGCATCGAATCGATCGGCCGCGCCGACACCCCGGCCGCCGACGCCGAAGTGCTCGGCATCGCCCTCGAAGGCCTCGCCCTGTTCGGGCACTCTGCCCCGAGCGTGCGACTGGGCGACATGGGGCTGACGGTGGCACTGCTGGAGGCCCTGAGCGTGCCGCCGGCCGCCAAGCGCCGGACGTTGCGGGCGC
>NZ_VRUX01000452.1:0-3512 GCF_008039885.1 Methylobacterium sp. WL103 | reverse complement strand
TCCATGGCGGCCTGCGTCCGCGTCGCCTCGCGCACCGCGCCGTCCGACATCTCCGCCGCCTGCTCGACCTGCCGCCCGATCTCCTGGACCGTGGCCCCGAGCTCCTCGGCCGCCGCGGCGACGGTGTTGACGTTCTGGGCGGTCTCGTTGGCGGTGGTCGCGACGCTGCTCGACCGTTGCGAGGTGCCCTCGACCGCGTCGCGCATGCCGCCCGAGGCGGCCTGCAGCCCGGCCACCGAGCAGGCGACCCGCGCGACGATGCCGCCGACCGAGCGCTCGAAGCGTTCGGCGAGGTCGCGCAGGAGGGCGCGGCGCGCCTGCTCCTCGCGCAGGCGGGTGGCCTCGGTCGTCTTCAACTGCGCCGCGGCCTCCTCGAGGGAGACGTCGCGGATGGTCACCACGGCCCGGGCGATGTCGCCGATCTCGTCGCGCCGGGTGCTGCCGGGCACCTGCTCCAGCGCCTGCCGGGCGGCCAGGGCCTTAAGCGCCGCGGTGAGCGCGCCGAGCGGCCGCACGATCGATCGGGCCAGCAGCAGGCCGAGGATGGCGGTGCCGGCGAGCACCCCGAGCCCGACCAGGGCAAGCGTGCGCGACAGGGTCGAGACGGCGCCGATCGCCTCGCCGAAGCTCTGCTCGGCGATCACCGTCCAGGGCGCCCCGAGCACCGAGACGACGGAGGACGCCGCCAGGCGCCGGCCTTCCGGGGCCTCGAAGTCGAACGGCCGCCCCTCCGTGAGGCGGCTCGGGGCGATCCCGAGCGCGCCCAGGGGGCTGCCGGCCTTCGCGTCCGGGTTGAGCGGCGGCTGGGTGCGCAGCAGGCCGTCGGCGCCGGCCGAGAGCATCTGCCCGGTCTCGCCGAGGCCGGTGCGCTTCGACAGGGTGCGGTCGAACAGGGCCGGCCCGACCCGCATCACGACGTAGCCGATGCGCTCGGCCGCCTGCGCCGTGCCCATGGCGACGTTGGCGCGCTTCGTCACCGCGCGGCCGATGAAGGCGGATGGCCCGGCGTCGACCGGATAGGCCGCGAAGTCCTCGAACAGGGCGGCTTCGGGATCGGCCGCCCTGAGGCGCTCGAACAGCCGCGCGAGCCCCGTTCCCCGCAGCGCCGGATCGGAGACCGGACGGGCGAAGTCCTCGCCCTTGGTGGTGGTGTAGACGACGCGCCCGCCCTCATCGAGCACCAGCAGGTCGGCGTAGCCCGCCTGCGCCAGAAGCTTGCGGCCGACCTCCTGCACCTTCGCGTGCCGCCGCCCGTACATCGTGTTGGTCGCGGTGCCGTCGAGCGCGATGCGGGCCGCGGCCGTCTCGGGCGCCCGGAAGGCGGCGAGGAGGCCGGCATAGTCGGGCTTCGCGGGATCGAGGGTCTCGATCAGGTCGGCGACGTTCGACACCACCTGCGGGTGCGCCGCCACCGTGAGGAAGTCGGCCTGCATGCGGTCGGCGACCAGCTCGACCCCGTCGCGCCGCGCGTCGGCGGCGAGTTGCAGCCGCTCGCGTGCCGCATCCACCAACCCGGCCCGGGCCGAGTACCAACTGTACCCGCCCATCGCCGTGGCGCTCAGGAGAGCGAGCCCGATGGTCATGGCGGGCAGGCGTGCCTCGAGGCGTGAGAATACCGACATCGATCCGTCTCGAAGATGCTCGAAGAGCTTGAGCCAGATCTTGTCGCAGGTATGCGTTAAAATTTCTTGCCGGAGACCGAAGCTTATCGTCCAAGCAATACGCCTGACGCACGACGATGATAAGAATAAAATCTGTCTTCTTTCCTGACGGCTCGTGAAACCGATTGACGTCGATCGATTCTCGTCTCGCAAATTCAGAAGCACGCCCAACCGGCACTGCCCGCGATCGGCCGGCCCCGCACCGCTCCGATTGCGGCCCGGCCGAGGCTCGGGCTTTCGGGCCTCAGGCCCGCACGCGCTCGATCCGCGCGCCGCAGCGGGCGAGCTTGGCCTCCAGGGCCTCGAAGCCGCGGTCGAGGTGGTAGACCCGGTTGATCTGGGTCTCGCCCTCGGCCGCCAGCCCCGCGATCACCAGCGATACCGAGGCGCGCAGGTCCGTCGCCATCACGGGCGCGCCCTTGAGGCGCTCCACGCCCTCGACGATCGCCAGATCCCCCTCGAGGCGGATCTTCGCGCCGAGGCGGGCCAGCTCCTGCACGTGCATGAAGCGGTTTTCGAAGATGGTCTCGCGGATCTGCGACTGGCCGTTGGCCAGGGTCATCAGCGCCATGAACTGCGCCTGCAGGTCGGTGGGGAAGCCCGGGAACGGGTCGGTGGTCACGTCCACCGCCGCGATCCCGCCGCCGTTGCGCCGGACGCGGATGCCCCCGGGAACCTGGGTGATCTCGGCGCCGGTGGTCGAGAGGATGTCGAGGGCCGAGTGCAGCAGGTCGGCGCGGGTGTTCTCCAGCACCACGTCGCCACCGGTCATCGCCACCGCCATGGCGTAGGTGCCGGTCTCGATTCGGTCGGGCAGCACCTCGTGGCGGGCGCCGTTCATGCGGGCGACGCCCTCGATCACGATGCGCGGCGTGCCGGCGCCCTGGATGCGGGCGCCCATCTTGATCAGGCAGTCGGCCAGATCTACCACCTCCGGCTCGCGGGCGGCGTTGGAGATCACCGTGGTGCCGTAGGCGAGCGAGGCCGCCATCAGCGCCACGTGGGTGCCGCCGACGGTGACCTTCGGAAAGTCGATCTCGGCGCCGCGCAGGCCGTTTTTCGTACGCGCGACGACGTAGCCGGCATCGATCTCGATCTGCGCGCCGAGCTTTTCCAGCGCCATGATCAGGAGGTCCACGGGCCGGGTGCCGATGGCGCAGCCGCCCGGCAGGGAGACCTTGGCCTCGCCGAAGCGGGCGAGCAGCGGCGCGACCACCCAGAAGCTCGCGCGCATGGTCGAGACCAGTTCGTAGGGCGCCGTTGTGTCGATGACGTTCGACGCCGTGAGCCGGATGGTCTGGCCGGTCTCGGTGGTCTGCCCCGGGCGCTTGCCGACCACCATGTGATCGACGCCGTGGTTGCCGAGGATGCGTGTGAGCGCGGCGATGTCGGCGAGCCGCGGCACGTTGGCGAGTTCCAGGGTGTCGCCGGTGAGCAGGCTCGCGATCATCAGCGGCAGGGCGGCGTTCTTCGCCCCCGAAATCGGGATCGTGCCGTTGAGCGGCACGCCGCCGGTGATGTGGATGCGGTCCATGGTCTCGTGATCCTCACGCGCCGCGCCTCGTTCCGCGCGCCGCCGGCCTTGCCCCTCAGGGCGCTCGCCGCCCATGCTTGCGCGCAGCCTATAGGCGAGTTTTGTCCGAAAGGGGACCGATGCGCGCGCTGGCCGGTCCGGGGTTGCATGCCGGGCGGCTCGCAGGACGTCGACGGGTGTGGATCCGTCCGCTGCCGCGACGCGGGCGCGGTCGGCGTCCGGACGCGATCGTTGCGCGGCTCGGCGACCTGTCGTCAGGTTGACGGCGCCTCGGAAGCCGGCCCGTCCGGTTCGTCCGGCTGCCCAGCGTCCGCAGC
>NZ_VRUX01000451.1:0-3513 GCF_008039885.1 Methylobacterium sp. WL103 | reverse complement strand
GCTCGCGACCTATGTCCTGGGGACCCCGCCCCCGGACGCCCTGGTGGCGCGGCTGGCGCAGGTCTTCACCCGCAGCGACGGCGACATCGCCGCCGTGCTCGACGCGCTGGTCCACGCGCCCGAGTTCGCGGCCTCCCTCGGGGGCGGGTTCAAGGACCCGGTCCGGTACGTGCTCTCGGCCGTGCGCCTCGCCTACGACGACCGGACGATCCGCAACACCCTGCCGGTCCAGGGCTGGCTCAACCGCCTCGGCGAGGGCCTGTTCAACCGCTCGACGCCGGACGGCTACCCGCTCGGCGCCGCCGCCTGGAACGGGCCGGGGCAGATGACGACGCGCTTCGAGATCGCCCGGCAGATCGGGTCGGGCTCCGCCGGCCTGTTCAAGCCGGCCCCCGGCCTGCCCGACGAGCCGGCCTTCCCGCTCCTCCAGAACGGGCTGTACTTCTCGACCCTGTCGGCGACGCTGGGCGCCCCGACCCGGGACGCCCTCGCCCGCGCCGTCTCCCCGCAGGACTGGAACACCCTGTTCCTGTCCGCCCCCGAATTCATGCGCTGAAGGCCGCCCATGGACCCGCGCGACCCGCACCGCCGCCACCTGATCCGAGCCTCCCTCGCCCTCGGGCTCTCGACCGTCGCCGGCCGGGTCTGGGCCGCGCCGAAGGCGGATGCGCGCCTGCTCGTGGTGTTCCTGCGCGGCGCCTACGACGCGGCCAACGTCGTGATCCCGACGGGCGGCGACTTCTACTACCGCGCCCGGCCGACCCTCGCGGTGGCGCGGCCGGACCCAGCCAACCCGGCGGCGGCCCTGGCCCTCGACGCCGACTGGAGCCTGCACCCGAGCTTGCGCGACACGATCCTGCCGCTCTACGCCAAGGGGCAGGCCGCCTTCGTGCCGTTTTCGGGCACCGACGACCTCACGCGCAGCCATTTCGAGACCCAGGACACGATCGAGCTCGGGCAGACGGTCGGCGCCGCCCGCGACTACAATTCGGGCTTCATGGCGCGGCTCGCCGCCGAGCTGACGCGGGTGCGCCCGATCGCCTTCACCGAGCAGATCCCGCTGATCTTCCGCGGGCCTGAGACGGTGCCCAACATCGCGATCAACGGGGTCGCCAAGCCCGGCGTCGACGCGCGCCAGGCCGGGCTGATCACGGCGATGTACCGCGACACGCCGCTTGGCGCGGCGGTGGCCGAGGGGTTCCGCGTGCGCGACGCGGTCTACCAGTCGGTCTCGGAGCATCAGGCCGAGGCGGATCGCGGCGCCGTCTCGCCGAAGGGCTTCGAGCTCTCGGCCCGGCGCATCGGCCGGCTGATGCGCGAACAGTTCAACCTCGGCTTCGTCGACGTCGGCGGCTGGGACACGCACGTGAACCAGGGTGCGGCCACCGGCTACCTCGCCGACCGGATCGGCGAGCTCGGCCGCGGGCTGTCGGGCTTCGTCGAGGAGGTCGGCCCCGCCTGGAACGACACGGTGGTGGTCGTGCTCTCCGAGTTCGGCCGCACCTTCCGCGAGAACGGCAACCGCGGCACCGATCACGGGCACGGCAGCGTCTACTGGGTGCTGGGCGGCGGGGTTCGCGGCGGCCGCATCGCCGGGCCGCAGGTGCGGTCCGACGAGGCGCACCTGTTCCAGAACCGGGATCACCCGGTGCTCACCGACTACCGCAGCCTGCTCGCCGGGCTGCTGCGGCGCCTCTACGGGCTCGATCCGGCGAGCCTCCGGCGGGTGTTCGCGGACGCGGCGCCGGCCGACCTCGGGCTGGTCTGATCCGCGGCGCTACCCCGCCCGCTGCGCCAGGAACCCGCGAACCGTCCCGAGCAGCACCCGGGTCCCGGCCTCGATGTCGGGCAGGCTCGCGAACTCGGCCGGGTTGTGGCTGACGCCGCCGCGGCAGCGCACGAAGACCATGGCGATCGGCGCGATCGCCGCCACCGCCATGCCGTCGTGGCCGGCCCCGCTCGGCAGCGACAGGACGGGATGGCCCTCGGCGACGATCGCCGCCTCGACCAGCGCCGTCATGCCCGGGTCGCAGGGCACCGCCTCCGCCTCGTGCAGGAGGGCGATGCCGAAGCCGAGCCGGCGGCGGAGCGCGATGCGCTTGCAGGCGCCGTCGATGTCCGCGAGGGCGGCGTGCCGCTGCGCGTCGTCGGGCGCGCGCAGGTCCAGGCTGAACTTGGCCTGGCCCGGGATGGTGTTGACCGCGCCGGGCAGCGCCTGGATGCGCCCGACGGTGCCGACGAGGTGTTCCTCGCTGCGGCAGCGCGCCTCGATCGCCAGGATGCATTCGGCGGCGCCCGCGAGCGCGTCGCGGCGTTCGGTCATGGCGACGGTGCCGGCGTGGCCGGCTTCGCCCGACAGGGTGATCTCCAGGCGGCTCGCCCCGCTGATCGCTGTGACGAGGCCGACGGGCAGCCCCTCGCGCTCCAGCATCGGCCCCTGCTCGATGTGGAGCTCGACGTAGCCGAGGATCTCGTCCGGGCGCCGCGCCGCGCCCGGCACCGCCTTCGGGTCGAGGCCGTATTCGCGCATCGCGGCGGCGAGCGTCGTGCCGGCGGAATCGAGGGTGCGGAGCGCCGCCGGGTCGAGATGGCCGGCGAAGGCCCGGCTGCCGGTGAGGGTGGCGGCGAAGCGCACGCCCTCCTCGTCGGCGAAGCCCACCACCTCGATCGCGACCGGCGGAGGGCCTTCGCGCAGCAGCGCCGCGACGCAAGCGATCCCGGCGACGACGCCGAGCGGCCCGTCGTAGCGGCCGGCGTTGCGCACGGTGTCGAGGTGCGAGCCGATCACCAGGGCCGGGCCGCCGGGCTCGCGGCCCTCGACGCGGCCGATCAGGTTGCCGACGGCGTCGCGGTGCACCCGCATCCCGGCCTCCTGCATCCAGCCCGCGACCAGGACCTCGGCCCGCGCCTGCTCGGGGGTGAGGTAGAGGCGGGTGATCGCGCCGGGCTCGGCGCTGATCTGGGCCAGCGCGTCGAGCCGCTGCTGGATGCGGGGGGCGAACGCCTGCCGGGTCGGGGCCTCCACGGATCAGGCCTTCGGCGCGTTGGCGAGGGTCAGCACCGTCTGCAGCAGCACGTCGGCGCCGGCGGCGCAGTCGGCCTGCGTCGCCGACTCCGATTCGTTGTGGCTGACGCCGTCCTTGCACGGCACGAAGATCATCGCGGTCGGGACCCGGCCCGCGAGGTTGCAGGCGTCGTGCCCGGCGCCCGAGACCATGCGGCGGCGCGAAAGGCCCAGGCTTTCGGCCGCGGCATCCACCGCCGCGATCACGCCCGGATCGAACGGCACCGGCTCCTTGCGCCAGATCCGCGCGAGGTCGACGGCGAGGTTTCGCCGTTCGGCGATCGCGGGGAGGCTCGCGCGCAGCTCCGCCTCGATCGCGTCGAGGACCTCCGATTTCGGGTCGCGCACGTCGAGGGTGAAGCGCACCAGCCCCGGCACCACGTTGCGGGAGGGGGCGCCGATCACGGCCTCGCCGACGGTCGCGACGGCGGTGGGCGCGTGCGCGCGTG
>NZ_VRUX01000450.1:0-3521 GCF_008039885.1 Methylobacterium sp. WL103 | reverse complement strand
CGGGATCGCGACGATGTTCGGGTGCCCGCTAAGACCGTTATGACGCTGCGAGCCCGGCTCGATGCGGTATCCCGCCTGACCCCGCCGCGGATTCGGTGCCGCCTGGATGAGGTCATCGCGGCGATCGACCGGGACACGCGGATCGCCGATCTGCTCGGGTATCGACGGATTGGCCGGTAGGTGTTGGGCTGCCGATTAGATGCGGCCCGGAGGATCACCCCAGGCCGCCATCAGGATCAGAGAATGAGGGTCCGGAACACCACAGCATGGGCCTCGTCATGGAAAGGAAGGATGACGTGGGCATCGCCTTCCGGACTGATGCTCCACCGCGGCTCGTCCAAGGCGAAGCCATGGTCGAGGGCGTCGTAGACCCAATCCCTCACCCGCATCTTCACCGCGATCGGTACGAAGTCCGTATGATCGAGTCCGGCCGGGTCCTCACCAGCAGCGACCATGTGGTCCAACAGTCGGGAGGCTCGCTCGCGGACTTCTGCCTCAGGGATGACGCGCTCGAACTCGTAGAGGGCGTGGGTCATGCTCATCGTGCGGCCCTCCCGAGGGTACCGCGTCGGCGCAGGCTCGTGAGGATGCCCTTGATCTCGCTCCGGCGCTCGCGGGTCGAGTGCGCGTATCCCGCCTCGTCGTAGAGCTTCGAGCGGATGTCTGCCTCGTCGAGGCCAGCCCGTTGCAGCGCCGCTGCCAGGGTGAAGAAGCCCGCGTGGCCGGTGCCCGGTATGGGAGCGGTCTCACGCCATCTCTCGATGGCCGCGCTGATCCGAGCCTCCCGCCAACCAACCGAGGTCTGAGCCGCCTGGGCCTTCAACGCGTCGCGCATGGCTTGCAGCTTCGTGCATACCGCCGTCGTCGTGAGCATTGGCTTCGCTGCCGTTGGGCTCGGCGCCACCAGGGCCGGAACCACAGCCGCCACGGGCTCAGGATCGGGCCTCAGGCTGAGGATGCACGTCTCGACCCACTGATGCAGATCGAGCGGCCCACGCTTGGGGTCACCGTCGCCGTAGTCGATGAAGAACGCGTCCCTTGGGTCCTTGGGCTGGCAAGGCAGGTAGAACAGCGAAGCCGCGTTGAACTTCGACTCGTCGAAGCCGTGGCAGCGGCGGTCCTTGATGCCGGGTCGCTTCGCCAACTGCCGCGTGCCCCAGAACCCCGCCCGGTTCAGCACCCGCTCGATCTGCCCCATGATCAAGGCATGCACGTCCATGCTCATCGCGCAGGTCGTCGGGATGAAGGCGCGCCAGCGTGGCAGGGCCGCCGTGGACGAAGCCGTGTTCCAGACCACGATCCGCAGGTATGGGAACAGGTCGGCGAAGGCGGCATGGGTCAGGTCGCCGCCGTCGTTGTCCAGCCAGATGCCACGCAGATGCGTGACGTTGCCGAGGCCACGCCCGGTCTCGGTCGTCTTGTCTGGATCGAAGTGAGCGGGCGAGAACACGCCCGCATCCTCCTTGGCGACTACGCGCTCATGCAGGGCCAGGAGGCCCGCCACGAAGGCGTCGTCGTCCTCGTAGTCCACGTGGTCGAGCGGAACCGAGTCGTAGATTGAGCCGAAGGCCGTGCCGCACGTCAAAGGCGGCGGCGAGGCCGTGACGGAATCCCCTTCTCTTAAGGAGATATCGTCACGCGCGAACTCGCGCATCTCGGCCCGGACCTCTTGGTCGAGGAAGGGGTAGCGCCCCGTCACCAACGAGGTGGCGTTGATCAGGTCGAGTTGGGCGAGCAGCTTGTGCTTCTCGCCGTCCCGATGCGCCTGTGCCTTGGCTGCGTCGCTGGCGTGCTGGCGCGGCCGTCCAGCTTTGCCCTTGCGAGGAACCACACCCATGCCGGGCAACGGCTCGACCGTCGCGCCGGGGAACAGATCGGCCAGCCATTCCGCCGTATCCCGATCCATCACCACGACGCGCTTGGGCGTCGCGTCGGCCGGGTTCCGGATCGAGCCGCGCATAACCGCCTGATACACAGCCGTGCGGTAGTGAGCCGTCCGCATCTCCTCGCCGCTGATGCCACGCCCTTCCATGAAGCTGAAGTGGGCAGGCGGCGGGTTGAGCGCTGAGAGCACCACCACGTTGTGGACCCCCTGATACGAGTTCAGACCGTGCGGAGTGTTCGGCAGTCGATCCGCTCCACCCTGGGCGAAGAAGTCGTTGCCCAGATCGGTGTTGCCCATCCAGATGAAGGGCTCCGTGCCGACCAGTGATCCCACCGCCTGCCGGACGCGATCGAGCACCGTGGCGTCCTCGCCCTCGATCCGCTTATCTCGGTAGCGCTTCGACCATGCCTCCTCAGCCGCATAGTGGATCGTGATGCGATCCCCATGCTCATGCTTCAGGTAGCGCAGGTCCTTGGTGAGACGGTCTCCGACCGGCTTCAGGGTGACGCCCTGAGCCGTGAAGACGCGGTAGAGCATCGTGTCCGTCATGCAGGCCGAGGCGATCACTACCTGCTTGAAGCCCTTGAAGGCCGAGGGCTTGAGCAGCGAGTAGGTGCCCACCGAGCACCCCTCCTTCTCGCCCCGGATCAGGCGCTCGTATCCAGCCTGATCCGCATAGACCTCCCAATGGTCGGAGGTGATCCGGTTTGCGAGTGGCCCAAGCACGCTGAGCAGGTCGTCGCCATGTTTGTTGCGGGCGATCTTGGAGGCGCTCATCGAGCATCCTCCTGAGCCGCGATGGCATCCTCGGAAGTGACGAGACGGCCGTAAGACGCTCCACCCGGCATAAGGGCGAGGAACGGCGTGATCAGGTGATGCGTCTCGGGCAGACGCAGTTCTTGGAAGCAGTCCACCTGCGGGACCTCATCCACGATGAGGGTCCAGTCGGCCTTCCGCTCGATGTAGGGGAGCAGCAGGAAGGCGGCGTGCGTGATGAACAGCACCTCGCCAGAGCCTGGAGGGGCCTTCTGGAAGTGAGCAACGATGTCCGCGATGACGGACTTCGAGACGTGGCTGTCCCCATGGATGGCCCGCACCGGGTAGGCCGGATCGAGGGGCCGGAGTTCGTCGGCGATGGTCTTGGTGATGAGGTGCTTGGTCGGTTGGACGAAAAGCACCTTGTGGCTGATGCCAGCGAGGTAGTGGCTGTATCGGGCAAGCGCACGCGTCTTACCCGACCCCGCGAGGGCGTCGAGGATATGGATCATGATGAAAACCGCTTCTAAAATGCGGGATTGAAAAGGGTCGAAGCGAACGGCACCGCGCGGGATCGAACGGATCGCGGATCATCAGCGCCATGCCCAAGCGGCAATTGCCTGAGCGTTCGGAGGCGATGAGGAAGGCGACCCACCGTGCGGGCCGGGGCACCAACGTGTCCCAAGAACGGGTATCGCAAACCCGCCGGTTCGCCGTCCATATTTAAATATGCCCGGCTCCTCTCCGGCCCGACGCCCGCGTGGCAGGGCCAGCGCCGCTTGACGGGCAGACCCACGGTGTTACCCGTCAGCCCTGGGATCGAGAGCGCTGACGGCGTAGGGAAAATGATGAGTGTCGGCTCATCCCGCTCCCTCCGCCA
>NZ_VRUX01000044.1:0-16517 GCF_008039885.1 Methylobacterium sp. WL103 | reverse complement strand
CCGGGCTCGCCGCCGCCGACATCCTGCGCCAGGCCGGCCGAGCCTTCACCGTCATCGAGGCGCGCAACCGCATCGGAGGACGCGCCTACACCGAGATCGGGCTCGGGCCGGACTGCCCCTTCGATGCCGGCGCCGAGTACGTGCACTGGGCCGAGTGCAACCCGTGGCGGGCCATCGCCGAACGCGACGGCGTGCGCATCGCCGGCCAGGAAGGCTGGGCGCGGACGCTGTTCGTCGATGGGCATCCTGCGACGGATAGCGAGCGCAACCGGCGCCGTGCCGCCTTCTCCGGTCTCGACGCTGCGCTGAAGCCGGTCGCGGGCCCCGACCGGTCGCTCGCCGAAGCCGCCGCCGTCGCCGGCCCTGACATGGTTCAGGCGGCGGCGGGCCTCTCCCGGCTGTCGCTCGGCGAGGAGCCCGATCGCGTCTCGCTCCTCGATTATGACCGCCTGTGGTCCGGCACCGACCTCTGGCTCGACGGCTACGGCAGTCTCGTGCGCCGCCGCTTCGCGATGATGCCGGTCGCCCTCGGCACGGCCGCGACCGGCATCGACTGGTCGGGCGGCGGGGTGCGGGTGACGACACCGGGCGGCATCCTCGACGCCGCGGCCGTGATCCTCACCGTTCCGGTCGGCGTGCTGGCGTCGGGCGCGATCCACTTCACGCCGGATTTGCCTGCCCCGACGCGGGATGCGCTCGGCGGCCTCGGCATGGGGGCCTACAGCAAGGTCGGCCTCCGGCTCGACCCCGCCCGGATCGATCTGAAGGCCTTGGGCGATGCGGTCTCGGTGGCGCGGCGCGGCGAGCAGGACCGGACGATCTACTTCGAGGTCTCGCCGTTCGACAGGCCGCTCGCGGTGGCCAACATCGGCGGAGACGGATCGCGCGCCTTGTGCGAACTCGGCGAGGCCGCCGCCGTCGCCGAGGTCACGGACCGTTTGGTGGCGATCCTCGGTACGCAGGCGCGCGGCGCGGTGACGGCCGGGAAGCTCGCCGGCTGGTGGACCGACCCATATGCCCGCGGCAGTTACTCGATCGCCCGCCCTGGTCATGCCGACGCCCGGGCCGCTCTCCAGGCGGGCATCGGCGAGCGCATCTTCCTCGCCGGTGAAGCCTATGCCGGAGGAGGAGCCATGACGGTCGGCGGCGCGACGTTGGACGGCGAACGCGCTGGGCAGGCCGTCCTGCGGATGCTGGGCTGAGGGTTTCGAGCAGGAAGTCGGACGCAAACGGCACTTAGACGTTCGGGTCACGAGGCCCGGAGCCCCTCTCCCCTGCGGGAGAGGGGCCCCCGATGCGCTTCACGCGACCTGCTCACGAAGGTTTATCTCATCAAGCCCTACCCGAAGCGCAGTGCGTGGACGGAGAACAGCGCCTCGGGATCGGTCCACACGGTGATGGCCGCCCAGCCGGCCTGCTCGGCGAGATCGCGAAATCCGTCGATCGTGTACTTGTAGCTGTTCTCGGTATGGATCGTTTCGCCCTCGGCGAAGGCGAAGGCGTGTCCGGCCACCGTCACGGTCTGGTTCGCACGGCTGACGAGGTGCATCTCGATCCGCGAGGCCGTGCGGTTGAACACCGCCCGATGGCCGAAGGCTGACGCGTCGAAAGTGCCGGAGAGTTCCCGGTCGATCCGAGTCAGCAGGTTGAGGTTGAACGCCGCGGTGGTGCCAGCCGCGTCGTCGTAGGCCGCTTCCAGTACGGCTGCGTCCTTCACGAGGTCCACGCCGACGACGAGCGTCGCGCCGGCGCCGAGCACGTCGCCGAACTGGCGGAGGAGCCGAGCCGCCTCCGCGGGCTCGAAGTTGCCGATGGTCGAGCCGGGGAAGAACCCGGCGCGCGGGGCCTCGCCGAGATCGGCAGGAAGGGCGAAGGGCTGCGTGAAGTCGGCAGCGATCGGCGCGATGCGCAGGTTCGGATAGTCCGTCTGCAGCGCCGCCGCCTCGCTACGCAGGAACGTCTCGGAAACGTCCACGGGCACGTAGGCGGCGAGGTCGGACATGTGGCGGAGAAGCCGGCGCACCTTCACGGTCGAGCCGCTACCAAACTCTACGAGGGCGGCGCCGCGCGGCAGGGCGGCAGAAATCTCGGCACCGCGCGCGTCGAGAATGCCAAGCTCCGTCCGGGTCGGGTAGTATTCCGGCAGCAAGGTGATCTGCTCGAACAGGTCTGACCCGGCGGCGTCATAGAAGTACTTCGCCGGCAGCGTCTTCTGTGGCTTGACGAAGCCCGCGAGCACGTCGGCGAGGAACGCCTGATCGTCGGGTAGGCGCGCGAGCGGCGTCGCGTCCGCGAAAACGGGCTTGATGGTCACGCGTGATAGCTCCGGAAGACGTTCGTCAGGCGCGGGACTGCGCGAGGCGCAGGCCCGTGAACTGCCAGCGCTGATGGGGATAGAAGAAGTTGCGGTACGGCCGGCGGGCATGTCCCTCCGGCGTCGCCACCGACGAGCCGCGCAGGACGATTTGGTTCAACATGAACTTGCCGTTGTACTCGCCAAGCGCACCCGGCAGCGGGCGATAGCCCGGGTAGGCGGTGTAGGCGCTGCGCGTCCACTGCCAGACCAGGCCGAACGCGTCGTCGAGCCCGCCCTCGGCGGCGGCGACCTCCCACTCGAACTCGGTCGGCAAATCGCGGCCAGCCCAGCGGGCGTAGGCGTCCGCTTCGTAGTAGCTGACATGGGTCACGGGCTGCGCCGGATCGATCGGGCGGCGGCCGGCGAGGGTCATGCAAGTCCAGCCCTGCTCGCCCGGCTGCCAGTAGCCCGGTGCCTCCCAGCCTTCCGCCTGGGCCGCGAGCCAGCCGTCGGACAGCCAGAGCTCGGAGCGGGTATAGCTGCCATCGGCCATGAACCGCAGCCATTCCGCGTTCGTGACCAACCCCCGATCGATCGACGTCGGCAAAATCAGGCTGTCGTGGCGCGGATGCTCGTTGTCGAACGAGAACCCATCGCCTGCGTGTCCAACTTGATGGATGCCGTGCGCGAGCTCGATTGCGCCCGGGCTGCTCGTCGCCTGCGGGAAGCGCCACGCGGGATCGTAGACCGGGTGCAGCGGGTTCTGAGCGAAGGCGTGCAGGATGTCCGTGATCAAGAGTTCCTGGTGCTGCTGCTCGTGGAACAAGCCGATCTCGAGGATCGGCAGCACCTTCTCCAGCGCGCCGGGGGCGGCCTGCGCCAGCAGGGTCTCGACCGCCCGATCGATGTGGGCGCGGTAAGCGGCGATCTCCTCGGTGGTCGGCCGCGTGATCAGCCCCCGCATGATCCGCGGCTGACGCGGGCCGGCGGCGACGTAGTAGGAATTGAACAGATAGTGCAGCCGCTCGTCGTGGATCTGGTAGCCGGGCAGATGCTCGCGCAGCAGGAACTGCTCGAAGAACCACGTCGTGTGTGCGCGGTGCCACTTGGTCGGGCTGGCGTCGGCCATGGACTGGACCTGCTGGTCCTCCGGTGACAGCGGCGCGGCGCGGCGCTCGGTCTCGGCGCGAACGAAGCGGAAGGCGGCGATCCAGGCGTCCCGGTCCACCGGGCGGGCGGAGACGGGCGGCGGCGGGAAGGCTTGAGCCGGGAAGGCCGGGTCGCGAAGTGCGGCTGTCGCAGCCATGGTCTGTTCTCCCCGTCGTCCGTTCGACCGGCGGTCATGGACGGTGGAGATATGGTCGAAGGTCTCGCAGACAACGGCAGCGCGACGATTCAGTCTGCGATCGCGCCGGAGCGGTGGATTACGGGACAACAAGCCAGCCCCAGCGAAATCGATAGCCTTTTTGCAGCCGCAGTGAGGTGGCCTTAACCCTCTCGCCCAAGACTGCGAGGCTCTGATGCTGGGGTACGCGTTCTGATGCGGATCGATCTGATGGCCGGAGCGAGCCTGTCGGCCGCCGTCCTGCGCGGGGCGCCCGAGCCCACCATCCTTGTGTTCGATTCCGGCCTCGGCGGGTTGACGGTGCTGGAGCAGGTGCGCCGCGCCCGTCCCGACGCGCGATACGTCTACGCCGCCGACGACGCCGCCTTCCCCTACGGCCGCCTGTCGGAGCCGGTCCTGGTCCAGCGCGTGCTCGACGTGATGGCACGCCTGATCGCGACGCACCGACCGGACCTCGTAGTCATCGCGTGCAACACCGCCTCGACGCTGGTGCTGCCGGCCCTGCGCCAGCGCTTCCCGACGCCCTTCGTCGGCGTGGTGCCGCCGATCAAGCCGGCGGCCGAGACAAGCCGCTCGCGCCTCGTCACGCTGCTGGCGACGCCCGGCACCGTCGCCCGCTCCTACACCCGCGACCTGATCGCGACCTACGCCGCCGCCTGCTCGGTTACGTCGGTCGGCTCGCACCATCTGGCCAACTACGCCGAGGCGGAGCTCGCCGGCACGCCGGTGGACGACGCGGCGATCGCCGCCGAGATCGCGCCGTGCTTCGTCACCGCCGAGGACGGCCGCCGGACCGATGTCGTCTGCCTCGCCTGCACGCATTATCCGCTGCTGCGCCCGCGCTTCGAGCGGCTCGCGCCCTGGCCCGTCACCTGGATCGACCCGGCCCCGGCCATCGCCCGCCGGGTGACGCAGCTGCTCGGTAGCACCCCGCGCGACGCGCGCTCCGACGAGGGCCCAGTGCTCGGCGCCTTCACCGGCGGCGCCACGCTGACCGAGGCCTTGCGCGCCTCGCTCGACCGGCGCGGCATCCCCTCGGTCGGCGTCGACCCGATGCCCCTGGCGCTGCAGTAGCGCCGTCTTCCGACCCTTCGATCAGGGCTGTGCCGCGGCGACCGCCCTGGGCCGCGGCCGCTCGACGACAGTGCGGCGGCTGAGCCCGGCGGCCTTGTAGGCGGCGAAGGCGAAGGCGGCGCCGAGCCCGAGCAGCGCTAGGTCGAACCCGTAGAACGCCGCGTCGCCCGCGCGTAGGCTCGCGACGAGGTGACGACCGGTGGTGAGCCCGCCGACGACCGGCACCGCAGCGAGCAGGGCCGCCGCGGTCGCGAGCATCGCCGTCCAGCCGGCGCGCGGCGTTAGAACCAGAGGCACCAGGGCGGCGACGACCCAGGCGGCGAAGAAGGCCGTCACCTCCGTCTCCTTGCGCTCGGCGATGCCGAGCGGCAGCAGACGGTTCGCCAGGAAGTAGCAGGCGATGGCGATCGGCAGGCCGGCGATCGTGCAGACGTTGAGTGCCTGGACCAGCCGCAGGCCGAGATGCGCCCTCGCCCCGCTGCCGGGCTTCGGTACCCGCGCCACGGTCCACAGGATCAGTCCGGTCGCCACCATGGTCGCGCCCATGACGCCGCTGAGGAAGAACAGCACCCGCAGGGCCGGCCCTGCGAAATGCGCTTCGTGCAGGCCGACCATCGTGGTGAAGGCGCCCGCCGCCGGACGCATCGGCCCCAGAGTCTCGATCACCGCGCCGGTTGTGCCGTCGAACGCCACCTGCGGGTGCCGGTGCATCAGGCCGTGCGGCTCCTCGAACACTGCGACGACTACGGCGTTGGCGTCGCCCGGGTTCTGCACCGTGATCCGCTCCAGCGGCTCGGCGTTCATCGCCAGCGCGCGCTCGACCATTGGCCCGAGGGGTGCCAGCGGCGTCGGCCGTCCGGCGGGGGGCCGCGTAGCGGTGATCTGGCCGGATTCCGCGTAGAAGGCCTGGGCGTCGCCGTGATAGGCGGTTGTGACGCCCCAGGGCATGTACATCACGCAGAGCGTGACGATGCCGGTGTAGGTGATCATAAGGTGGAAAGGCAGCGCCAGCACGCCGGTGACGTTATGCGCATCGAGCCAGCCGCGCTGCGCCGACTTGGCGTGACGCCGGAAGGTGAACAGGTCGGCGAAGATCCGCCGGTGCGTGACGATTCCGGAGACCAGTACGACGAGCATGATCATCGCGCAGATGCCAACAACCCAGCGACCCCACAGGGGCGCCATGCTCAGCTCGAAGTGGAAGCGGTAGAGGAAGTCGCCGCCGCGCGTATCGCGGACCGAGGCTGGCGCGCCGGTCGCGGGATCGAGCGTCGCCTGGCCCGGCGGCGTGCCGGGCTTGCGACGCCAGAACAGGTCGAGGGTCGGCCGGTCGGGGCTCGGCAGGGTGATGAACCAGCTGCGCGCGCCCTTCGCATGGGTGTCGAGATGGAGGCGGGCGAGGTCGGCGGCGTGGCCGAGGGCGGCCGGACTCATCGGAGCCGCGGCCTTCAGCTCCGGCCGCATCCATTGCGAGATCTCCGAGCGGTAGTAGCTCGCGGTGCCGGTGACGAAGACGGCGAACAGCACCCAGCCGACCACGAGGCCGGACCACGCGTGCAGCCACGCCATCGATTGCCGGAAGCCGGTTCGCATGGTCTCGCGCCCTACCAGCGGTAACGCAGCGTGGCGTAGACCGTGCGCGGCAGCCCGTAATAGCAACTGGTGTAGCCGTTGCAGCCGCTGACGTAGGTCTCGTCGAGGAGGTTGGTGGCGTTCACCTGCACGGAGAAGCCGGCCAGCGTCGGGTCGAGGTTGCGCAGGTCGTAGGAGGCCGTGGCGTCGACGAGCACGCTTTCGGGCACCTTGAAGGTGTTGGCCGCGTCGCCCCAGGAGGTGCCGAGGTAGCGGACGCCGCCGCCGAATTCCAGGCCGAGCAACGGCCCGTCGAGGAATCGGTAGGTCGCGAGCAGCGAGGCGGTGGTATCCGGAACCAACACCGGCCGCCGGCCCTGGAGCGGGACCGTCTGCCCGGTGAGGTCGTTGGCGGTCCGGCCGTCGTCCCGGACGTTGCGGATGTCGAGGAGCGAGAAGCCGCCGATCAAGGTGATGCCCTCGGTGAGGTTCGCCCGCGCCTCGAACTCGACCCCCTGCACGCCGACCTCGCCGGTCTGCAGCACGAAGCCGGTGGGGCGGCCGAGCGTCGTGTCGGCGGTGGTCCGGTTCGACTGGCGGATGTCGAAGACCGATGCGGTGAGCAGGATGTCGGTACCCGGCGGCTGGTACTTGATGCCGGCCTCGTACTGGTCGCTCAGCTGCGGGTCGGGGATGCGCCCGACCGTGCCGAAGGCCGTGTCGAACACTCGGCCGGCGACGATCGGCTCGAAGGCCTGGCTGTAGGACACGTAGGGCGCGACGCCCGAAGGGAACAGGTAGAGCAGGCTCGCCCGGCCGGTGAAGGCGTCGGAGGGCGCGTCCTGCAGCGTCAGCGTGCTGCCGGTGGCGGTGAAGCTGCGGGTCGGCCCGGACTGGCGGGCGACATCGTAGCGTCCGCCGAGGGTCAGGATCAGGCCGTCGACCTTCATCTGGTCCTGGAAGTAGACGCCGGTCTGCTGCGCGTCGATGCGCGAGGTGGTGGTGAAGGCCGGGAACGGGATGTTCATCGCGTAGTTCGGCGCGAGCACGTTCAGGTCGGGCGCGTTCGGAAACGGCGTCCCGCTGGTGCGCGTGCTGAAGGTGCGGTGGTCCACGCCGAGCAGCGCCGTGTGGGCGATCGGACCGGTGTCGAAGTTGGCCACGACGTTCGAATCCAACGTGTAGGCCTCGGCCGCGACGACGTTGCCGATCACTGCGCGCGGCAGCAGCGGGCCGCTGGCGAACGGGCCGTTTCGCGGGTTGAACGCGCTGTAGACGCTGCGATAATCGCCCTGCGTACGCAGGTAGCGTCCGGCCGAGTGGAAGCGCAGGTTCTCGTTGAAGCGGTGGTCGAACAGGTATTCGATCGAGGCCTGGGTCCGGTCCGAGCGCTCGACGCTTTTGTCGCCGTCGTAGAAGTTGACCGGCAGGCGCCCGATCACGCCGTTGCCGAAGTCACGCGGGAACACCGTGCCGACCGCCGGGAAGCCACCGTAGAAGCCAGAGAACGGGTCGCGCTGGTAGTTGCCGATGATCGTGAGCTGCGTGTCGGTCGAGGCCCGCCAAGTCACGCTCGGATTGACGAAGGCGCGCTCGACCCGCGTCGTGTCCACCGGGCCGTCGCCGTTCCAGCCGGAACCGACGATGCGGTAGGCGAACTGATCGGCGAGCCACGGCACCTCGGACTGGATCGGCCCGCCCACGTCGACGCCGCCGCGGACCTCGTTGAAGCCGCCGCCCTGGACGAAGACTTCGCCGTGCCGGACGAATTGCGGGATCTTCGAGACCAGGTTGACGATGCCGCCAGGCCCCGACTGCCCGTACAGCACCGAGGCCGGCCCCTTGATCACGTCGACCCGCTCCAGCCGATAGGGGTCGATGGTGGCGTTGGCGTCGCGGCCGGCGATGAGTGCCATGCCGTCGAGGAAGATCGGCGCGTTGAACCCACGGATCAGGAACTGCTCCAACCGGGTCGAGCCGGCGCCGCCGCGCTGCTCGGTGGTGACGCCGGGCGTGTAGCGTAGGGCCTGGTTCACGGTGAGCGCGTTCTGGTCCTCGATCTGCTTGCGCCCGATCACCGAGATCGACTGCGCGGTCTCGATGATCGGCGTATCGGTCTTGGTGGCGACGGTGCTGCGGCTGGCGACGTAACCGGGGACCGCACCGGACGCACCGCCCGATCCGTAGAGCGTGCCGCCGAGGCTGCGGCCGGCGCCCTCGCCGGTGACGCTGAGCTCGCCGAGCTCGATGTCGGTCGTCGGCGCGGTCTGCGCCGAGGCGGCCGACGGCGACAGGATCGCGCAGGTCGTGGATAGTAGAGCCAGCCCCAGTACGGTGCGGAACGGGCGCACGGAAGCTGGCCCTGCGGCGCACGGGCAGTAATGAATCATCTAGTTGATCCCAGACGCGACACGTAACGACGAAGACCCGCGACATGCACTTGCGCATCACGGCGGCGTGATCGGCTTATCGTTAAGTTCTCGCCCCAGCACAATTTCTATCTTGTGGAAGCGTTCCAGAGTAACTTCGAAAGGTTCCAGGCTATCTCGACGTGCACGGTCACGCGGGATGACGATGCACAGGGGCGTGGGCGGTTTCGTGCGCTCTGCATGCCCAGACAGGATGGTGCCCGCGACGCAACTTGCCGGTGCATAAGCTGCCAGGCTGTGTTCAATCGGTGACACCTCGCGGGCGCCTGGTCGCCTCAAATCAGGCCGGCGGCGACGCCCGCTTGGGGTCGACCCAGGCGCCCAGCGTCTCGGTGCGCGCCTGCGACAGGATTTCCGTAGGCGCTTCAGCGCACGGAGTCCCCTCCGGATTGTCGGCCCCAAAGGCGGCGAGCGCCACGCGGGTCTCGGGGTCGGCGCAGGCGCGCGCGAACGCCGCGCGGTCGAGGCAGGTGAGGCGCCCAGTCTCGAAGCAGGCGTAGACCAGGCCGGAGCCGGCTTCCGCGAAGCGGACCGAGCGGAGGCGCCGGGCGCATTGGCGCAGGAAGCCGGTGTTCCGTTCCGGCGCCAGGGCGGCGGCGTCCGGGTAGACCTCCGCCGGTGAGAGCGCGTCGATGTTAATCTTGGTGTAGCGGGCGATGTCGATCAGGTAGCCGGCGTTGAGGACGGTCAGGTTGCCGTTCTCGCCGAAGGCGACGGTGCGCGGGCGTTCGCCAAGCGGCACGCTGTTGTCGAGGAACTCGTAATACACCTGCTTGTCGGCCTTGGCCGCCCAGGTGAAGAACAGCTCCGGCATTCCGGTGAAGGCCTCGACGTTGTGGGCGAGGAGGTCGTCCACCGCCTTGTAGCGACCGAAGATCCGTCCGCGGATCCAGGCGCGTTCGACCGTCGCGTCAGGCGGCGTGATCATGAACAACATGAAGACGCGGTGCCCGAAGCGGGTCAGCAACTGGCTACCGTCCTGCGTACGGGAATCGGCGTTGAAGCTGTCGAACCGGAACCGGTCGATCAGCAGATGCGACATCCGCCCCTCGCGGGCCTTGCGCGCCATGTAGCGATCGAGCTTGCGATCGACGATCTCGACCTCGTGCCCGGTGAGCGTGCCGGCATAGCCGATCGCGTCGCCGATCGAGTCGTAGTCGAGCAGGAACTTGCGCCAGATGTCGGGGGTGATCACCGCGAAGTCCGACCAGGATTCGCCGAGCCGGCGGGCCAGAGCGCGCTGCAGCGGGCGCATTGTGCTCTTGCCCGAGGCCGAGGCGCCCTTGACGTTCATCACGATCGGCGCCGCCTGCGCGCGGACCGGAACGTAGCCTTCGCGCGCCACGGCCTCGGCGAACCACGGCTCGATCAGGCAGCCGATGCGGCGGCTGCCCTCGTCATTGGCCACGAGCGTGGTAGCAAGGCTCGCGAGCAAGCTGCGATCCCCGATGAGCTTGCCCCGGTGCCGGACGATCCCCGACACAACCCTGTGAAGCGCCGCGCTCGCCACCTGCTCGAGGGCATCCTCGCCCTGCCCGGCGCGGACGCACCAATCGGCGCAGTTGGCCAGCACACGCTCTTCAGGAGACCGCCCGTCAACGGGCGGCGGCTCCGGCCGCGGCGCTAGGCCCAGCACGTGGCGCCAGGTTTTGGGCGTTGCCGGCGCCGGAGCGGGCGGCGCGAACGCCGCGTCGAGCTCAGCCGTGATGCGGGTGCGCGCCGCCTCCGCAACGGCGCTCAGAGTCTCAGCGACGGCCGCCGCGTGCGGTGCGACCGCGTCGGCGAGGATGTGCGCGACGATCGCACGGAAGTTGACGCCAAGGTCGCCATAGGTCTCGCCGACCGGGACCGAGAGGTCGGCCATCACCCGGATCAGCACCTCGTGGACGACGAGGCGCTCGGGCCGGAAGGCGACGATTTCCGGCATCGGCAGGCCGGAGAAGGCGGCGAGTTCGACCGCCTCGGCCAGGGGCGTCGCAACGTTCTCGGGCCGGTACAGGGTGGTCAGCGCGAGAAAGCGCCGTGGCAGCGTCGATTCGATACCGGGATTCCACGGCCCGCGCTCGACGACGCCGTCGTCCGGCAGCGCATACCCGGCCGCCGCGTTCATCGCACCACGGCCAGACCTCGCACGGGACCGAGGCTCAAGCCGCCTCGGCCGAAGCCCGGAACAGGCTGGCGCAGCCCGAGCCACGATGCATGCTCAGGATCGAGGCCCGGTCGATCTCCGGGTGCGCCGCGAGCACGTGGCGGACGCAATCGACGACCTTCTCGTACTGCGATGCCTCGTAGTTGCGCTCGAGCGGGCTCACCGCGATGTAGGTCTCGACGACCAGCACCCGCTCGGCACGCTCCTGCGTGACCTCGACGGCGATCCAGGATGACTTGATCAGGCGGGAACTCGAAAGCATGGGCGTACCTCCGTCGGTCTGCGCTTGTTTGCCGAGCGCCGTTTGATCGGGAGGATGAACCCGTATTCCGTCGCTGCCAAGGGGCGCGAACGCGGAAGGTGTCGCCAGCACCGGGAACCTACGGCTTGGCGGCAATGGCCAAGCGTGACGTCCGCCCGGTCAGTCGAAGTCACCGACCGCCGACATCACCTGATCGAAGATGAGCTGATCGCCGAGCCAAACGATCAGCGACAGGAGAAGCCCGAGGCCGGCGATGTAGAGGATCGCGAACAGGTCGGCGTTGTCGCGACGCATCGACAGCACGAGCCATGCGAAGGGAATCGACTGGACGGCCAAGGCGGCGGGAACGTTCATCGCACGGCTCCGCAAGAAACCGTAAGGTGCCATGCATTCGTATGGCGGAATAGGCCGATATTCGATCGTGATCCCGAAATCTGATCAATTTTCGATGAGGCATTCTGCAGTTGTGAGACATCAGGCCGGTCGTTGGACGAGCGAAGACCGTGCAACCGAAGACATCGGGCCGGACGAACATCGCGCCGTGGGTCACGTCGTTTGGCATATTGCATGCCATCGTCACTTCGGCCATCCTGCGGGGCAACGGCCGACAAGGCCGACTTAGACGAAGCAACAGGGATGGAGCGTCGCAATGCCCCTCGGGCGCCATCAGGGCTGCCTGCCTTTCGGGCCGCAGGGCTTCCCATCTGCGTGCCTTCGGGCCGCGACGCGCGCTGAGCCGCGCACCGGCCCTAGCCAGAAGCGCGGCTTGGCCGAAGGCGGACTTTTATTGACTTGACCATTGGCGAGCGCGCCCGGCAGGCATGAGGCCTGACGGGACCGCG
Organism: Methylobacterium sp. WL103; assembly: GCF_008039885.1. Taxonomy (NCBI): domain Bacteria; kingdom Pseudomonadati; phylum Pseudomonadota; class Alphaproteobacteria; order Hyphomicrobiales; family Methylobacteriaceae; genus Methylobacterium; species Methylobacterium sp. WL103. The sequence continues at coordinate 4,548 of NZ_VRUX01000044.1, read as the reverse complement.
GCCCGACACCTTCGAAGCCGAGCGGCATCGCCGGTATCCCGACCCACCTGGAACGATCAGAGACAGACCCATGAGCAAGGCCCTGGAAGGCGTCAAAATCCTGGACTTCACCCACGTCCAGTCCGGCCCGACCTGCACGCAGTTGCTCGCGTGGTTCGGCGCCGACGTGATCAAGGTCGAGCGTCCCGGCGCCGGCGACGCGACGCGCGCGCAGCTTCAGGACGTTCCTGATGTGGACAGTTTGTATTTCACCATGCTGAACCACAACAAGCGTTCGATCACCCTCGATTCGAAGACGGCCAAGGGCAAGGACGTGCTCTGGCGCCTGGTGAAGGAGTGCGACGTGCTCGTCGAGAACTTCGCCCCCGGCGCGCTCGCCCGCATGGGCCTGACCTGGGAGAAGATCCACGAGGCCAACCCGCGCATGATCCTGGCTTCGGTGAAGGGCTTCGGTCCCGGCCGCTACGAGGATTGCAAGGTCTACGAGAACGTCGCCCAGTGCGCCGGCGGCTCGGCCTCCACCACCGGCTTCCGCGACGGCATCCCGATGGTGACCGGCGCGCAGATCGGCGATTCCGGCACCGGCCTGCATCTCGCGCTCGGCATCGTCACCGCCCTGTTCCACCGCACCGTCACCGGGCTGGGCCAGAAGGTCGACTGCGCCATGCAGGACAGCGTGCTCAACCTCTGCCGGGTGAAGCTGCGCGACCAGCAGCGCCTCGATCACGGCCCGCTCACCGAGTACAGCCAGTTCGGCGAGGGCATCCCGTTCGGCGACTCGACCCCGCGCGCCGGCAACGATTCCGGCGGCGGCCAGCCCGGCCGCATCCTCAAGTGCAAGGGCTGGGAGCACGATCCCAACGCGTACCTGTACTTCATCACCCAGGCCGCGGTCTGGGCGCCGATCTGCGACATCATCGGAGAGCCGGACTGGAAGACCGATCCGGGCTACGCCACGCCCAAGGCGCGCCTGCCGCACCTGAACGAGATCTTCACGCGCATCGAAGCCTGGACGATGAAGCACGACAAGTTCGAGGCGATGGACATCCTCAACGCGTACGACATCCCCTGCGGCCCGATCCTGTCGATGAAGGAGATCGCCGCCGACGAGTCCCTGCGCAAGACCGGCACGATCGTCGAGGTCGAGCATCCCACGCGCGGCACCTACCTGACCGTCGGAAACCCGATCAAGCTCTCGGCGAGCCCGAGCGAGGTGACCCGCTCGCCGCTGCTCGGCGAGCACACCGACGAGATCCTCCGCAGCGTCCTCAAGTACACCGACGCCGAGGTGGACGAGATCGCGAATTCAGGCGCGGTCGGCCGCATCGAGAAGATCGCGGCGGAGTAGGCGGTCGCCGAAAAACGGCGGATTCGTTCCTGCACTTCTATCGATCCATCTACACGGACCGGCATTTGCCCAACCACTGACACCGACATCCCGAGGGGCCCGCGACAGCGGACCTCGACGGTGCCCTCCGGCGGGCGCGCGACGACCGGAGCCCTCCTTGGGGGCTTGCCGCCTCGCGAAAGCGCCTCGGGACGAGGTGGTGGGCAGGATCGGCGGTCGAGCAGAGTCCGGGGCGGACCGTCCCATCGCGACGACAACGAGGCTTCCATGCGCATCGCCTTCATCGGTCAGCAGGATTTCGGCAAGGCGGTGCTGGAGGCCTTCCTGAAGCGCGGCGACACGGTGGCCGGCGTGTTCTGCGCCCCCGAGAAGGAGGGCGCCAAGCCCGACGTGCTGAAGACCGCCGCCCTCGAGCAGGGGCTGCAGGTGTTCCAGCTCCCGAGCCTGAAGAGCGCCGAGGCGGAGGCCGCCATGCGCGGGCTCGACGCCGACATCGGCGTGATGGCCTACGTGCTGCAGTTCGCGCCGCAGGACTTCGTCACGATCCCGAAGCACGGCACGATCCAGTACCACCCCTCGTTGCTGCCGCGGTATCGCGGGCCGTCCTCGATCAACTGGCCGATCGCCAAGGGCGACACCCGGACCGGGCTGACGATCTTCCGCCCGACCGACGGCCTCGACGAGGGCCCGGTCATTTTGCAGAAGACCTGCGACATCGGCCCCGACGACACGCTGGGCGACGTCTACTTCAAGAGCCTGTTCCCGATGGGCGTCGCGGCGATGCTGGAGGCGGCCGACCTCGTCGTCGCCGGCCGGCACATGGAGGTCGACCAGGACGAGGACGCGGCGAGCTACGAGGGCTGGTTCCGCGCCCGCGAGGCGGCGATCAACTGGGCCGCCCACGCCAACCAGATCTACGACCTGATCCGCGCCGCCAACCCCGCCCCCGGCGCCTGGACAACGATGAACGGCGCCAAGCTGCAGATCTTCGACGCGCGGCTGCACCCGGTGCGGGCGCTCGGCGGCGTGAAGGGCAAGGTCGGCGAGGTGATCGCGGTCGGCGACGAGTCGATCCGCGTCACCGCGCAGGGCGGCCAGATCGAGATCTTCAAGGTGAAGCCGGAGGGCGGCAAGAAGCTCTCCGCGGCGGAGTTCGCCCAGGACGGCGGCTTGAGCGTGGGCACGATTCTGGGCGGCTGAAACGCGTGGGTCGTCGCCCCATCCCGTCGGCTGCGATCAGCCGGCGGGTCTTTCGCGTTCGATCGCATCGAGAAGGATCGCGCTGATCCGGGCCTGCCAACCCGGTCCGCCTGCTCGGAAATGAGCTGGTGGTGAAAACCTGACGGATGGAACCCACCACGAACGTCCGCGATGGGTGGGAGGCAGGCCGTCTGCTCTTGAGCGAGTGTTATCTTAAAGCAGACTTTGGTAAAAGCGCCGGCGCGGCTTGTCCGGTAGAACATAAATGCGTGTTGGCACTGCCGCATCCTTATCATGTCCTTGTTGTCGGCCACGAAGCCGAGGCCTTTAAGACCGTCTACGATCCGCCTCAGGCGTTCAGCTTCTTGCTCGCAGAGAGCTTGCACTAGCAACTTCGGGAAACCAACGTGACCTTAACAGCCGTTAGTCCACCCGGCGGAGGACCCTCTAATGCCTGCTCACCAAAATCGAAAATAATGCCGCAAGGCTAAATCCCTTGGCATCAGCACCGATAAACGCGGTGTACGACGCGATAAAATGGATCGTCAGGATCGCAACGAGCCCCCTGGAAAAAAGATAGTAGACCCCCTCCACGTCCGAGGTCTTTCGGGTTGGATTTGGGCCCCAGGCCGCGCTCATGTGGCCGGGCGAGGTGATCGTCTTGATTGCAAGTATGAAAAACATCACGATCCAAACCGCGTCAGATATGATGTTCGAACGTTCATGTCCGATCTGCTCGGGAAACCAGGGCGCGTGCGGGATGTAGGACGTAATTTCACTAGGCCATCCGAATAGCTTTCGACTTGTCCAAAGGAGAAAGCTAATTACTGCAATCTTTGTGATTACATTAATTTTATCAGACGCTCCATAAAAAACCTTCCGAAACAGCCATCGGCCGACCTTGCTGCTAAAGCTAACAGCCTTGTCTTTTGGCCGTAGAGCCGACGCGTCTTTTATAGCGGCTGGCCCAAGCAGGAAGGTCAAACCTACATACCCGAGCGCATGCAGTATCCAGTCGTTCTGACCTGAGTAAAAATGATACAGGGCAGGCAGCATGACGACAGTTGTCCAGCATGCGGCTGAAACTTTACTTGCAACGGTGCCGACGTCCTCGACAGGACCATTGAACAAATTGTACAGCCTTTTATCAAGAAACGCGCCCATGATGCTGCTTGGGTCTTGGCCTAAAGCATCAGATTTTGAATAATACTGCAAATCAAAGAAATAAAAATATAAATATAATATAATACTGCCTAAAACGAGATTGCCAATATTCATTGCGGGTCTTATCAATTTGATTTTGTGGAATAGAAAGTAAATTCCCAGCACTGCGTTGTGCGGTTGGAGCGATTCAAGTGTCGGCGGCTACATCTCCGAGTTGCATCGACAATGGCTGATGCGGACCATAATCGCGGATGAAGAAGTATTGCCGCTAGTCCTATCCCGACCAATCGCACGCCGTGTCAGCGTCTAGCATGGCAACGCTCGACCAGGGATCATAACCCGAAAGGGATGAGACTGCACGTCCGCCGACGAAGCGGCTATCCTCGGCATTAGCTCAGCACCGGCTCGCGGCGCGGAAGAGCGCATTGAGCTTCTCGTAAATTGTTTCCGAAAGAGGCGCCCCGGGACCGGCGTCAGATCATGGAAGCGCAGGAAGAGGAGGTTTCCTATCAGTATTGAAATCGCACCCTTCTGCCAGTCGACATCATACACGAATTACTTCCTAGCCGTTACTACTATCTTCGGGATCGGACCAATGATGGCTCAGGCTAATGCATCTTCATCTCTGATTATACACTAATCGCCAACTGTTCGGTTCATCGAGCGCGTTCGCCACTTTCACAGCGGGGATGATGCGCGGGGTGATCTGAGTGTCTGTCCGGCGACATATTGAGTGATGTGAGGGGTTTGTGATTCAAGGCTGCCTGTGTGGAGGCTGCCGATGTGGACGACTGAGAACCGGACCCGCTACGATCGAAGCGAGCTTCGTTATCCGA
>NZ_VRUX01000449.1:0-3535 GCF_008039885.1 Methylobacterium sp. WL103 | reverse complement strand
CCCCCCCCCCCCCCCCCCCCCCCCCCCCCCCCCCCCCCCCCCCCCCCCCCCCCCCTTTTTTTTTTCACCCACACCACGCCAAACGACATCGGCTCCGGCCTCGTGGGCTCGCAGATGTGAATAACACACACACGCCGCCCGGGCGTGCCCGGTCGGCCGGTGCAACCGCCGGGCGCGGGCCAGTTCGCCCCCGGCCAAGGCAATCCGGGACAAGGCAATCCGGGGCAAGTGAATCTCGGGCAGGGCCTTCCCGGCCAGCCGAGCCCCGGCCAGCCGGGGCTTCGCGGCTCCGACACGCAGCCGGGCTACGACCCGCGCGGCGTCCCGACGGGACGCGTCGACGACCGCGGCGGCTTCAACCGGCCCGGGCGCCCCGGCTACATCTCCGGCGGCTTCAACACGGATGACGAGGAGGTGCGCGACTACGACCGCGTGCGCCGCGACCGCCGCGAGTTCAACGAGGACGGGCGGACCTACATCCGCGAGCCCGGCCGCATCATCGTGCGCGACCGCGACAACTACTTCATCCGCCACGACGAGAACGAGCGCTTCCGCGACATCGGCGGGCGCGGCTACCGCAGCGAGCGCCGAGGGCCGGAAACCTACACCTACCTCGATCGCCCCGGCGGCGAGCAGATCGTGACGGTGATCGACGACGACGGCCGTATGCTGCGCCGCTCCCGCCGCTTCCGCGACGGCCGGGAGGTCGTGCTGATCGACAACAGCTACGGCGGCGCCCCGCGCCCGATCTACGAGGACGTGGTCGACCTGCCGCCGCCCGACATCCGCATCCCGCGCGAGCGCTACGTGGTGGATTACGGCGCGTCCGACGAGCGCGCCGTCTACGAGGCCCTGTCGGCCCCGCCGGTGGTGGCGATCGACCGGCGCTACACCCTCGACCAGGTCCGCTACAGCCCGCAGCTGCGCGCCCGCATGCGCAGCGTCGACATCGACACGATCAACTTCGACACCGCGTCGTTCACGGTCACCCCCGACCAGGCGGCCCGGCTCTCCACCATCGCGGCGGCGATCAACCAGGCGATCCGCGCCAACCCGCAGGAGGTCTTCCTGATCGAGGGCTACACCGACGCGGTCGGCGCCGACGTCGACAACCTGTCGCTGTCGGACCGCCGGGCGCAATCGGTCGCCACGGTGCTGACGCAGAACTTCCAGGTGCCGCCGGAGAACCTGACGACGCAGGGCTACGGCGAGCAGTACCTGAAGGTGAACACGCAGAGCGCCTCCCGCGAAAACCGCCGCGTCACGGTCCGCCGCATCACCCCGCTGCTGCAGCAGGGCAACGCGGGCGCCGCGGCTCCGCCGCCGCGGTAGCGGCTCGCCCCGTCTGCCGGCGTTCGGATCGCGCGAAGCACGACGCAGCCCCCTCTCCCGTTCGGGAGAGGGTTGGGGTGAGGGGTCAGGTCGAGCCGAAAAGGGGACGGTCCTGACCCTGGCCCTTGCCCGGATGAGCGACCGTAGTCCCACGATGTTCGACGGCTGCAGCCAACGCGCGGGTCCCCCTCGCCTCGCGGGCGGGGAGAGGCCCGGCTGCGCCCCGTCGTGCAGCCGGGGAGCGGAGGCGAAGCCGAAGCGAGGGTGAGGGGGAATCGACGAATGAGCCTCTTCCGTTCGCGCCCCCTCACCTTCGGCTGCCGCCTCGCTTCGCCGACGACGAGGTCGGCAAAGCCCTCTCCCCGCGCGCGGGGCGAGGGGATGCGCGCCCATCGATCCGCCATAGCTGGGATTCGTGAATGCGGTGGCGTCCGGCTGGATGGTGCTGGCGCGAGCGGTCAAGTCCGTCCGGGAAAGGCACGCCCCTCCCCTTGTCCCGCTCTCGATCGGGCAAGGTGATCGTAAAGCGTGATGTGCTCTTCGGACCCCTACGGGCAGCACCGTCGTCATCCCGGGGCCGCGCAGCGGAGCCCGGGCTCCAGAACCGCAGGACGAGCAGGACTTGGCACCGGCGGCGGTTCTGGATTCCGGGCTCGCCTCCGGCGCCCCGGAATGACGGCGTGGCACAATCTGTGATCGGCCTGCCCGAACGCGAAGGGGGAACCCGCGCGGCGTCCTGCCGGATGGCGAGTCCCGTCGCATGCTTCAGGGGAACGCGTCCTCTGCCTGTCACGACGAAGGTCGGTTTTCCGCGCCCCAGCGGTTGACGGTCGCCGCGTCCAGGCGTCAGGCCTGTGTCGCGAGGACGAGGCCGGGACCGGAAAACGCATGAGCGACGGCGTCGAGCTGATCCGATCGGGCACGCCGGCCTTCCGCCGCACGGCGCTCGCGCTGGCGGCAGCCGGCTTCTCCACCTTCGCCGTGCTCTACTGCGTGCAGCCGCTGCTGCCGGTCTACGCCGACGACTTCGGCGTCTCGCCGGCCGAGAGCAGCCTCGCCCTGTCGCTGCCCTGCGGCGTACTCGCGGTAGCGCTGCTGGTCGTCAGCCCGATCTCGGAGGTCCTGGGCCGCAAGCCGGTGATGCTGGCCTCGCTCTTCGCCTCGGCGATCCTGACGATCGTCGCCGCGATGGTGCCGGGCTGGCACGGGTTCCTGGCGCTCCGCGCGCTCACGGGGCTCGCCGCGAGCGGGCTGCCGGCGGTGGCGATGGCCTATCTTGGCGAGGAGATGGACGCGCGCTCGATCGGCCTGTCGATGGGGCTTTTGGTCGGCGGCAACGCGGTGGGCGGGATGTGCGGCCGGCTCATCGCCGGCATCATCGCCGACCACGCCACGTGGCGGCTCGGCGTCGGCACCATCGGCGTGCTGGCGCTGGCGGCCGCCTTCGCGTTCTGGTGGGCGCTGCCGCCGTCCCGCCGCTTCGTCGCCCACCGGATGCGCTGGCGCGAGGTGCCCGGCACCTTCGGCCAGCACTTCCGCGATCCCGGCCTGCCGTGGCTGTTCTCGGAAGCGTTCCTGCTGATGGGCGGCTTCGTGTGCGTCTACAACTACATCGGCTTCCGCCTGCTCGATCCGCCGTTCTCCCTGAGCCAGACCGCGATCGGCGCGATCTTCGTCGTCTACCTGTTCGGCACGCTGAGCTCGACGCTCACCGGCGAGGTCGCGAGCCGGCTCGGGCGACGCAAGGTGCTGTGGCTGGCGATCACGGTGGCGCTCGCCGGCATCCTGATGACCCTGTCCGAGAACCTGTGGCTGGTGGTGCTCGGCATCGTCGTCACCACCATCGGCTTCTTCGGCGCCCACTCGGTGGCGAGCAGCTGGATCGGCCGGCGCGCCCTGCGGGACCGCGCCCAGGCCTCGTCGGTCTACCTGTGCCTGTACTATCTCGGCTCGTCGGTGCTCGGCACGGCCGGCGGCTGGTTCTTCGCCCATTCCGGCTGGACCGGCGTGGTCGCGTTCGTCGGCGTCCTCTACGGTCTGGCGCTCGCCGTCGCGCTCCGGCTCTCGCGCCTCGCGCCGCTCGCGCCCGCCCCCTGAAGGAGGTCGCCATGACAGGCACCCAACGCCGCCACGAAGACCACGTCGCCGACCGGTTCGGCGCGCAGGCCGCGGCCTACGTCGCCAGCGCGGTCCACGCCGCGGG
>NZ_VRUX01000448.1:0-3544 GCF_008039885.1 Methylobacterium sp. WL103 | reverse complement strand
GTGCGCAGCCGCGTCGCGTCGCCGGCCGCCACCGGGATCTCGGACGCGCGCATCCGGTCGGCTGCGACCCGGACCTCGAACGCGACCCGTGCGTGCCGGCGCAGGTCCGACACCACGCTCGCGATGCTGCGCGGCCGCCCCGAGGCGACGTTGAACACCGACCCGTCGGCGATGTCCACGCCGCGGGCGATCAGCTCGGCATAGGCCCGCACCACGTCGCCCACCGGCAGGAAGTCGCGCTCGGCGGCGAGGTTGCCCACCTTCAGCACCGGCGGCACCAGGCCGGCCTCGATCCGCGCGATCTGGCCGGCGAAGGACGGCAGCACGAAGCGCTCGTCCTGGCCGGCGCCGACCTGGTTGAACGGCCGCAGGATCACCAGCCGCACGTCCGTCCGCGCCAGCAGGTCGCGCAGGATCGTCTCGCCGAACCACTTCGAGCGGGCGTAGGGCCCCTGCGGGTCGGGCGCCGCGTCCTCGGTCAGCGGGCGCCCGGAGAGGAACGCCCGGCCGTAGACCTCGCCCGAGCTCACGAACAGGAAGCCCGCGCCGGGCGCGGATCGCACCACCGCCTCGGCGAGGTTCAAAAGCCCGACGAGGTTGACCCGCCAGGTCTCGCCCGGCGCATCCGCCGATTGCTGCACCGAGGCCATCGCGGCCAGGTGCAGCACGTCGGTCGGCCGGAACGCGGCGAGGCAGGCGTTCAGCGCCGGCTCGTCCAGCAGGTCGACTGTTTCGTAGGCGACGCGCTCCGGCAGCACGTCCGGGCTGCCGCGGCCGATCCCGAGGATGCGGTCCGCCGGCCCGCTTGCGGCCGAGAGCGCCGAGAGCGCGTGCTGCCCGACGAAGCCGGCCGCCCCCGTGACCAGGATCCGCTTCACGGGCGAACGGCGGCCGTCACGGCGCAGCACGGGTCCATGACGCGCTTGCCGGTCAAGCGCGGCCGCCGAGGCGCTTCAGGTCGGCCTCGACCATCTCCTGGATCATCGTCTCGAGCGAGATCTCGGCCTTCCAGCCGAACGCGGCTTCCGCCTTGGCCGGGTTGCCGAGCAGCACCTCGACCTCGGCCGGTCGGTACAGCTTCTCGTCGATGATCAGGTGGTCGTCCATCGGCAGGCCGACGTGAGAGAACGCGAGCGCGCACATGTCGCGCACCGTGGTGGTGCGCCCGGTGGCGATCACGAAGTCGTCGGGCCTGTCCTGCTGCAGCATCATCCACATCGCCCGGGTGTAGTCCTTGGCATGGCCCCAGTCGCGCTTGGCGTCGATGTTGCCGAGCCGCAATTCCTTGGCCAGCCCGAGCTTGATCCGCGCCACTCCGTCCGTGACCTTGCGGGTCACGAACTCGACGCCGCGCAGCGGGCTCTCGTGGTTGAACAGGATGCCGTTCGAGGCGTGCAGCTTGAAGCTCTCGCGGTAGTTGATCGTCATCCAGTGCGCGTAGAGCTTGGCCACGCCGTAGGGCGAGCGCGGGTAGAACGGCGTCGCCTCGCTCTGCACCTGTTCCTGGATCAGGCCGAACATCTCCGACGACGAGGCCTGGTAGTAGCGCGCATCGGGTTTCAGGGTGCGCACGCATTCGAGCAGGTTGACGGCGCCCAAGCCCGTGATCTGGCCGGTGAGCAGCGGCTGCTGCCACGAGGCGGTGACGAACGACTGCGCGGCCAGGTTGTAGACCTCGTCCGGCTGCACGGCCTGAACGATCCGGGCGAGGCTCGACAGGTCGAGCAGGTTGCCGTCGTGAAGCTCCACGTCGTTCTCGATCCCGAGCCACTTCAGCCGGTGGTCGAACACCCCGGCATGGCTCGAGCGCCGCACCACCCCGTGCACCGCATAGCCCTTCGACAGCAGAAGCTGCGCGAGATACGCCCCATCCTGCCCGGTGATGCCGGTGATCAGTGCCGTCTTGGTGCTCATCTGCGAGACCTCTTCCATCTAAACGTGACGTTCCGTCGTTCGATGAGCGAGGGCGCACGGTGTTTCCCGGTGGCATATCCACTGGAACCACCGTTTTCAACGCATCAGAGGCCCGACCTCGGCTGCCGATACGCAGGCGTAGTGCGGGTCCGGTCCCCGGCGGCGCCACCGCGCCGTTTGCGGAGGCAGGCGGGTGCGTCGCCATCGCGAATCGTCCCGCCCGCTCGCGAACGATGCCGGAGGGTTTGGCCAAGGACTTTTGTTCTTGCAACCCAAGCGGGCATGTCTGCAGACGAAATCTATCTTTGCGTGCTTGCGAACCTCGGTTGCCCGCCCGCGGAAGCGAGCCTCGCGTGCTACCGGGCGCCGAGCGGGCTCGTGTCGCGGCCGGAGTCGATCCCGTTCTCCGGCGGAGGGCGGAACCGCCCGGCGATCTCGGAGAACGCCTCCTGCATCCCGTCGAGGCCCTGAACCGTGACGATGCTGGAGCCCGGCCCGAGCGGCGGGATGAAACCCGCCTGGGACAGTGTCCCGAACACCGCGAAGTTGAGGTCGTTCTGCACCTTCAGGCCGAGGCTCACGTCGACGATCATCACCACGAGCTCGAATTCGAGGAACGGGTCGCCGATCTTGCGGAACACCACGCGCGGTGCCGGCTCCTTCAGCACGTCGGCGTGCTGGGCGGCGCAGGCGAGCAGCATCTCGGCGGCGCGCGCCGGGTCCTGGTTGCGCAGCACGTTGACTGTCAACGACACCCGCCCGGTCCGGTCGCCGCGGACGCGGTTCTTGACGATGCCTGAGATCAGGTTGGAGTTCGGCACGATCACAGCCGAGCGGTCGAAGGTCTGAATCTCGGTGGAGCGCACGGAGATGCGCTTCACGATGCCCTCCGAATCGCCGATCACCACCTGGTCGCCGACGCGGATCGGTCGCTCCCAGAGCAGGAGCAGGCCCGAAACGAAGTTGTTGACGATCGATTGCAGGCCGAAGCCGATGCCGACCGAGAGCGCGCCGGCCACGATCGTCAGCTTTTCGAGGCTGAGGCCGAGATACGAGAAGGCCAGGGCCAGGGCGAGCAGGAAGCCGCAATAGCCCGACACGGTGGAGATCGAGTTGCGCAGGCCCGCATCGAGGTCGGTGGCGGGCAGGTAGACCTGCTCGAGCCAGCGCTGGACCGCCCGGGTGATGACGATGCCGAGGATCAGGATCCCGAGGCCCAGCGCGATGGTCGAGAGAGAGATCGTGACGTCGCCGACCTTGAAGCCGAAGAAGGCCTGCCGGATCGAGGAGACGATGTCGGTCGAATCAAGGCCCCAGGGCGCGAGCACCAGGAGCGCCACGATCAGGAACAGCAGCACCCGCGCGGCCCCGGTCGAGAGCACCGCGATCTGGTTGAGCGAGCGTTTGCGCAGGCCGGTGTTGGCCTGGAGCGCGGTGGCGAGCCGGGTGTCGTCCGACAGTGAGCCGCCGACGAAGGTGTCGGCGCTCTGCACGAGCAGGTAGAGCAGTACCAGGAGGCTCGCGGTCCAGACCAGCTGGTCGATCACGAACGCGGCGAAGGCGACGTAGCCGACGAGGGCGGCGACGCCGATGACGGCCGTCGCCGCCCAGCCGACGAGGCGCGCCGGGC
>NZ_VRUX01000447.1:0-3553 GCF_008039885.1 Methylobacterium sp. WL103 | reverse complement strand
CGCTCGCCCACCGCCCTGGCGCTCCGGCGCGGGCTCCGCCACGGCGGCTTCGTGATCGGTGCCGGCATCCTCGGGACCATCCTGCTCTGCGCGCTCGCCGCCCCGCTGATCGCGCCCCACGATCCCTACGCCCAGGACGTCTCACGGCGCCTGATCCCGCCGATCTGGCAGGCGAAGGGCACGTGGGACCACGTGCTCGGCACCGACAAGCTTGGGCGCGACTACCTCAGCCGCCTGATCTACGGCAGCCAGATTTCCCTGCTGATCGGGATCGCAGCGGCGGCCATCTCGGGCGTGATCGGCACGACGCTCGGCATCTGCGCCGGCTATTTCGGCGGCCGGGTCGACGCGGTGGTGAGCTACGTCGTCACCACGCGGCTGGCGATGCCGGTGGTGCTGGTGGCGCTCGCCATGGCCTCCCTCGTCGGCGGCTCGCTGAAGGTGGTGGTGCTGGTGCTCGGCTTCCTGCTCTGGGACCGCTTCGCCGTGGTCACCCGCGCGGCGACCCGGCAGATCCGCGACCAGGACTTCATCGCCGCGGCCCGCGCCACGGGCTTCTCCCCGGCCCGCATCCTGTTCCAGGAGGTGCTGCCGAACATCCTCAACGCGCTCATCGTGGTGGCGACCCTGGAGATGGCGCACGCCATCCTGCTCGAGGCCGCCCTGTCTTTCCTGGGCCTCGGCGTGCAGCCGCCGCTGCCGTCCTGGGGCCTGATGATCGCCGAGGGCAAGCCGTACATGTTCTTCCAGCCCTGGGTCATCACCATTCCGGGCATCGCGCTCCTGGTCCTCGTCCTGGCGATCAACCTGCTCGGCGACGGCATCCGCGACGTCACCGCCCCCGAGGGGCGGCGCTGAACCGCCCCTGCCCCGCAGAAAACCCCACCGCACCAAGATCGAGTGAGCCCATGTCCCGACACGACGCGATCGCGCGCGCCGCGCGCCACTACGACGAGGGCGGCTTCCTCAGCGTGCTGCAGGACGCCGTCGCCCGCCAGACCGAGAGCCAGACCTCGGGGCAGCTGCCGAAGCTGAGGGCCTATCTCACCGACTTCCTGGTCCCGCGGATCGCACCGCTCGGCTTCACCAGCCGCATCCTCGACAACCCGGACGGCGTCCACGGCCCGTTCCTGATCGCCGAGCGCCACGAGGGCGACGCGCTGCCCACCGTGCTGATCTACGGACACGGCGACACCGTGCGCGGCTACCCCGAGCAGTGGCGCGAAGGCCTCGCCCCCTGGACGATCACCATCGAGGGCGAGCGCTGGTACGGCCGCGGCACCGCCGACAACAAGGGCCAGCATATCCTCAACCTCGGCGCGCTGGCGGCGGTGATGGCGGCGCGCGAGGGGCGGCTCGGCTTCAACACCAAGCTGCTGATCGAGATGGGCGAGGAATCCGGCTCGCCGGGACTGCGCGACCTTTGCCGCGCCGAGGCCGAAGCGCTCAAGGCCGACGTGCTCATCGCCTCGGACGGTCCCCGCGTCAGCGCCGAGCGGCCGACGGTCTTCCTCGGCTCGCGCGGCGGCTACACCTTCGAGATGCTGCTGGACCTGCGCGAGGGCAGCCACCATTCCGGCAACTGGGGCGGCCTGCTGCGCAACCCCGGCACGGTGCTGGCCAACGCCATCGCCACCCTCGTCGACGGGCGCGGCAAGATCCTCCTCGACGCCCTGCGCCCGCCCGCGATCCCCGACAACGTCCGCGCGGCGCTCGCCGACATCGCTGTGGGCACCGACCCGACCGCGCCGGCGATCGACGCCGATTGGGGCGAGCCGGGGCTGTCCGCGGCCGAGCGCGTGTTCGGCTGGAACACCCTCGAGGTGCTGGCCTTCAAGACCGGCGACCCGGACGGGCCGCTCAACGCCGTGCCGCCCACCGCCAAGGCGACGCTGCAGTTGCGCTTCGTCGTCGGCACCGACTGGGAAGGCATCCTGCCGGCCGTGCGCGCCCACCTCGACGCCCACGGCTACCCCATGGTCGAGGTCCGCGCCGCCCGCACGGAGGTGTTCCGCGCCACCCGGCTCCCCATCGAGGACCCGTGGGTCGACTGGGTACTGGCTTCGATCGCCGAGAGCACGGGCAAGCGTCCGGCCCTGCTGCCGAACCTCGGCGGCTCGCTGCCCAACGACGCCTTCTCGGAGATCCTCGGCCTGCCGACCCTGTGGGTGCCGCATTCCTACCCGGCCTGCCTCCAGCACGGCCCCGACGAGCACCTGCTCGGGCCGCCTTCGCGCGAGGCCCTGATGCTGATGGCGGGCCTGTACTGGGACCTCGCCGAGACCGGGCCGGCGGTGCTCGCCCGGCGCGAAGCCCTCAAGGGAGCCTAAGCATGAACGAGCCCGTCGTCCGCATCCGGAATCTCACCCTGGCGCTGCCGAAGGGCTCGGACCGTCCCCATGCGGTCGAGGACCTCTCCCTCGACCTGATGCCGGGCAAGATCCTCTGCGTCGTCGGCGAGTCGGGCTCGGGCAAGTCGATGAGCGCCTACGCGCTCACCGGCCTCCTGCCTCGCGCGCTGAAGCCGGTCGGCGGGCAGATCCTGTTCGAGGGGCGGGACCTCCTGACCCTGGAAGAGCGCGGCTGGCGTGCCTTGCGCGGTCGCCGCATCGCCATGGTGTTCCAGGAGCCGATGACCGCCCTCAACCCGGTCATGCGCATCGGCGACCAGATCGCCGAGATGTTCGAGGCGCACGGCCTCCTCACGCCGGCCGAGCGCAGGAACCGGGCCGTCGCGCTCGCCACCGAGGTCGGCCTGCCCGATCCGGGCCAGATCGTGCGCGCCTACCCGCACCAGCTCTCCGGCGGCCAGCGCCAGCGCGCGATGATCGCCATGGCGCTCGCCCTCGAACCCTCGATCCTCGTCGCCGACGAGCCGACCACGGCGCTCGACGTCACCACCCAGGCCCAGATCCTCAAGCTGATCCGCGACCTGCAGCGGCGGCGCGGCATGAGCGTCCTGTTCATCACCCACGATTTCGGCGTGGTGGCCGACATCGCCGACCATGTCGCCGTGCTCCAGCGCGGGCGACTGGTGGAGCAGGGCAGCGCCGAGACCGTCCTTCAGCATCCGCAGCACCCCTACACCCAGGCCCTGCTCGCGGCGGTGCCGAGCCTGGTGCCGCCGGCCCGCGCTTCCCGCGCGGACGCGCCGCTGGCGCTCTCGGCCATCGGCCTGACCAAGACCTACGCGACGCGGGGCGGCCTGTTCGGCAAGCCGCGCGTGATCGCGGCGGTGAAGGAGGTGGGCTTCGAGGTCCGACGCGGGGAGACCCTCGGCCTCGTCGGCGAATCCGGATCGGGCAAGTCCACCACCGCCCGCCTCGCGATCCGGCTGATCGAGCCGGACCGGGGCACGGTGCGCCTCGGCAGCCTCGACTACACGGCGCTGGCGCCGCGCGCCCTGCGCGACGAGCGGCGACGCATCCAGATGATCTTCCAGGACCCGTTCGCGTCCCTGAACCCGCGCCGCACCGTCGAGCAGATCATCACCGCCGGCCCGATCGCGCACGGCACTCCCCGGCGCGAGGCGCGCGCCCGGGCGCGCGAGCTC
>NZ_VRUX01000446.1:0-3580 GCF_008039885.1 Methylobacterium sp. WL103 | reverse complement strand
GGCTTGATCGCCTCGTTGGGCGAGCGGGGGGAAAGGCGCTGAGGCTGGGCCGGCTCGTCGTAGGCGAGCGGCTGCGGCGGCACGTGCGTCTGGCGTCGACGGAAGAACATCGGGATCCTGCTCGGGCTCGCGCCGGCGACGGGGAGTTCGGCCGGGCGCGCATGCGCGACGGGGCGGCGACCGCGAGGGATCGCCGCAAGCTACCGGAAACTACGCCGGTTTGTGGCGAAATTGCCATTGCGCGCCGCACCCGGCCGGCTGCGACGAGGCGGGTCGCCCCCGTCAGCGCGGAATCGCCCGCGCCGACGCCGGCTGGCACGTCGCGCAGAAGAAGGTCGAGCGGCCGGATTGCACGATCCGGCCGACCGTCCCGCCGCAGCCCTTGGTGCGGCAGGCCCCGCCGACGCGGTCGTAGACCCGGAACGCCTGCTGGAAGGCGCCCGACGTGCCGTCGGTGTGAGCGTAGTCGCGAAGGGTCGAGCCGCCCGCCGCGACCGCCTCGGTCAGCACCTCGCCGATCACCTTGGCCAGCAGCCGCGCCTTCGGCGTCGGCCCGCCGTCGGCCTTGGCGAGCGTACCCGCGGCGGCCTCGGGGTGGAGGCCGGCCCGGTGCAGAGCCTCGCAGACATAGATGTTGCCCAAGCCCGCGATCAGGCGCTGGTCGAGGAGCGCGGCTTTCAGCGGCGTGATCTTGTGGCGGAACAGGCGCGCGATGGTCGCCCCGGTCAGCTCGGCGCTCAGGGGCTCGATGCCCATGGCCGCGAAGTGCCGGCACGCGGCGAGCGTGTCGGTGGGCACGAGGTCCATGAAGCCGAAGCGGCGGGCGTCGTTGTAGGTCACGGTGGCGCCGTTCCCCATCGCCATCACGACGTGGTCGTGCTTGGGCGTACCCAGCGCCCCGTCGAGGTAGAAGTCGCCGGGCGAGGTGTTGCTGCCGTCGGGCATCGCCACGTCGAAGCGCCCGCTCATGCCGAGGTGCATGATCAGCGTCTCGCCCGAGTCGAGTCCGGCGGTGAGGTACTTCGCCCGCCGCGCAAGGCTGGTGACGCGGCGGCCCTCCAGGCGGGCGGAGAAGTCATCGGGGAACGGGAAGCGTAGGTTCGGCCGGCGCAGGGTGACGCGGCTGAAGGTGGCCCCGACCATCGCCGGCGCGAGGCCGCGCCGCACCGTCTCGACTTCTGGAAGCTCCGGCATGGTCCTGTGGATGTCCCTCGGCGCATCGGATCGCGAAAGCCGGATATCGGCCCGGGGCGCTGCCATCGCAATCCCGGGCGCCCGGCCTCTGGGAGCGCGCCCTGCGACCGTTCACTGCTCCGCGTCTTACGACGCATGGCGGATCGCGTCCGGCTTCGCTATGAGGCGCGAGGGCGCAGACGGGCAGGACTTCATGACGGTGGCGGACGGGAAGACGGGCGCGCAGGAAACCGATTTCGGCTTCGAGCGGGTGGCTTTGGCCGAGAAGCAGGCGCGCGTCGACGACGTGTTCCGCTCGGTCGCCAAGCGCTACGACCTGATGAACGACCTGATGTCCGGCGGCCTGCACCGGGCCTGGAAGGCGCAGGCCATCGCGATGCTGCGCCCCTCGCGCACGCGGCCCTTCCGCCATCTCGACGTGGCCGGCGGCACCGGCGACGTGGCCTTCCGCGTCCTGGAGGCCGGCGGCCCGCAGACCTCGGTCACCGTGCTCGACATCAACGAGGCGATGCTGCGGGTCGGCGCCGAGCGCGCCGGCGCGCGCTTCGACGGCCGCATCGACTTCGTCACCGGCAACGCCGAGACGCTGCCCCTGCCCGACGCGACCTTCGACGCCTACACCATCGCCTTCGGCATCCGGAACGTGCCGCGGATCGAGCTGGCCCTGCAGGAAGCCCGCCGCGTGCTGAAGCCCGGCGGCCGCTTCCTGTGCCTGGAATTCTCCAAGGTCGATCTGCCGGTGCTCGACAAGATCTACGACGCCTACTCCTTCCACGTGATCCCGCGCCTCGGTGCGCGGGTGGCGGGCGACGCAGAATCCTACCGCTACCTCGTGGAATCGATCCGCAAGTTCCCCTCCCCTGGGCTGTTCGCCGGGATGATCGAGCAGGCCGGCTTCCGCCACGTCACCCACCGGCCGCTCTCGGGCGGCATCGTCGCGATCCATTCCGCCTGGAAGGTCTCGTGACCAATCCGAGCCGCCGGACGGCGCGATGATCGGCGCCGCCGTCAACCTCGCCCGCGGGGCCCGCGTCGGCTTCGTGCTGGCTCGCGAGGGCGCGCTGGCACTCGTCGACGCCTCCGAGCTGCCGCCGCTCCCGCGCCTCGGCCTCCGGCTGGTCCGGATGCTGGAGCGGCCGGGCCTCGGCTCCGGGGCGGCGCGGCTCTCAGCCGGGCTGACCCGGCTCGGGCCGTCCTACGTGAAGTTCGGGCAGTTCCTCGCCACCCGCCCCGACATCGTCGGGATGGCGGCGGCGCGCGACCTCGAGATGCTTCAGGACCGGGTGCCGCCGTTCCCGCAGGCGGTGGCCGTCAAGGTGGTCGAGGCGGCCTTCGGCCGGCCGATCTCCACCCTGTTCGTCGCCTTCGGCGAGCCGGTGGCCGCGGCCTCGATCGCGCAGGTCCACAAGGCGGTGGTGCAGGATGCCGACGGCACCCAGCGCAACCTCGCCGTCAAGATCATGCGGCCGGGCGTGCGCGAGCGCTTCCAGCGCGACGTCGAGGTGATGCGCCTCCTCGCCCGCATCGTCCACGTGCTTTCGCCCGAGGCCGAGCGCCTGCGACCCCGCGACGTGGTCGAGATCCTCGCCCGCTCCGTGACCATGGAGATGGACTTCCGGCTCGAGGCCGCCGCCGCCTCCGAGCTGGCGCAGAACACGGCCGACGATGAAGACTTCCGGGTTCCGCTGCCCGAATGGGAGCTGATCGCCCGCGACGTGCTGACCTGCGAGTGGATCGAGGGCACTCGCCTGCACAGCGCCGCCGCGCTCCAGGCCGCCGGCCACGACCCGCACGCGATCGGCCGGACCGTGATCCAGAGCTTCCTGCGCCAGGCGATCCGCGACGGGTTCTTCCACGCCGACATGCACCAGGGGAACCTGTTCGTGGACGCCGCCGGCAAGCTCGTGGCGGTGGATTTCGGCATCATGGGCCGGCTCGGGCGCAAGGAGCGGCGGTTCCTCGCCGAGATCCTGCTCGGCTTCATCATGCGCGACTACACGCGCGTCGCGCAGGTGCATTTCGAGGCGGGCTACGTGCCGGCCCACCACTCGGTCGACGACTTCGCGCAGGCGATCCGCGCCATCGGCGAGCCGATCCACCAGCGCCGCGCCGACGAGATCTCGATGGCGAAGGTGCTGACGCTTCTGTTCGACATCACCGCCCTGTTCGACATGAGCACCCGGACCGAGCTGGTGATGCTGCAGAAGACCATGGTCGTGGTCGAGGGCGTCGCCCGCAGCCTCGATCCCAAGCTCGACATGTGGACCTCCGCCGAGCCGGTGGTCCGCAGCTGGATCACCCGCAACCTCGGCCCGGTCGGGCGTCTCGAAGGGGCGGCTCACGCCGCGCGCACCCTCGCCGACGTCGTCGCCGACGTGCCCGAGCT
>NZ_VRUX01000445.1:0-3583 GCF_008039885.1 Methylobacterium sp. WL103 | reverse complement strand
GGCGGCCATCGCCCCGAGCTGCGTCGCGCCGAAGGTCAGGCCGTGCAGCGCCTGGAGCCCGACCAGGGCGGCCAGGCTGTCGCCGAGCGCATACATCCCGAGCGCGCGCACGAGGGCCGCGCCGCCCCCCAACGCGAGATAGCGGAACGGCGTTCGCCAGCGTGCGGGCAGGCGCGCGACGCAGGCGAACAGCACGATCTCGGCGACGACCCCGACGCCCCAGAGCGCGCCGACGGTGGCCGTCGAGAAGCCGTGCGCGGTCCAGTGGATGCTGCCGAAGGCGTAGATCGCCGCATGGCTCGCCTGGATTGCGGCGGCGGCGGCGATGCAGAGCTTCAGGCGCGGCGGCAGGCGCGGGCGCATTCCCTCCGCGTGTTCCGGGGCAGGCGCGGCGACCGACCGGCTCGTGAACGCGACGGCGCTGGCGATCAGCGCGAGCCCGGTGAGCAGCAGCGGCACCGCGAGCGCCTCGCCCATCGCCGTCAGCAGCGCGCCGCCGGCGAGGTTGGCCAGCAGGAACGCCACCGAGCCGGACATGCGGATCCGCGCGTAGTCGAGCTGAGGCCGGCGGCGGATCGCGGCGAGGGTGAGATAGTCGATGCTCGGCACGAGCGGCGCGCCGGCGACCGCGTTGAGGACGACGAGGAGCGCCAGCGCCGCCCAGCCGATCCCGGCGCCGGCCGGCATCAGCGCGTAGGTCCCTGCTAGCGCGAGGCTTCCCGCCAGCAGCAGCGCCCGCGCACCGACGCCCCGGTCGATCAGGCTCATCAACGGCGCCGTGGCGACGATGCGCGTCGCGATCGGCAGCGCGAGCAGCAGCCCGATCACCGACGCGTCGAGGCCGAGCGCGGCGAGCCAGACCGGCATGAACGGCATCGCGATGCCGATCTCGACGAACACCACCGCATAGAGGAGCGACAGGCGGAAACGGCTGGGCTCGAGGGGCGGTGACGCGGCCAAGGGTCTCGATCGATCGGCGTGGACGGGGCGGAGGCGGCGTCCGTAAGCCGCCGTTAAATCGATCCTGTCAAATTGTGCGCTCGCCAGTGTCGTTCCGGAGCCATGTCGAGCCCCACCGCACGCGGCCATCGCCCGCAAGGACGCGTACCATGTCCGGTTCCCACTCGCTGACGGCCTTCGAGCCGACCGAGTACGAGGCCATCGAGGCGACCATGAGCGGCAGCGCCCGCGGGCGCTGGTTCCTCGCCGAGTTCGCCAGCCGCAACCGCAGCGCCAACACCAACGTGCTGCTCGATGCGATCGCGCGGCTCGAATCCACGGTGACGGACGGGCGCGGCCCGGACGCGGTCAGCCATTTCCGCGGCGACATCATGGAGATGGCGAACGCGATCGGCCGGACCAAGGCCGAGATCGCGGCGATCACCGATCCCGGCCACGACCAGACCCGGCTCAGCATCGCGTCGGAAGCCCTGGACGCGATCGTCCAGGCGACCGAGCGGGCGACCACCGACATCCTGGCCGCCGCCGAGCAGGTGCAGGAGAGCGCGTGGTCGCTGCGCGAGAACGGCATCGACGCGGCGGCCTGCGACGCCCTCGACCGCTACGCGACGCAGATCTACACCGCCTGCTCGTTCCAGGACCTCACGGCGCAGCGCACCGGCCGGATCGTCCACACGCTGCGCTACCTCGAGGAGCGCCTGAACGCGATGATGGCGATCTGGGGAGACGCCGGCGACCCGGTCCCGCCGGGGCCGGGCGACGCGACCTACCGCCCCTCGATGGAATCGCGGCCGGCCGATCTCGACCAGAGCGACGTCGACCGCTACCTCGGCACGGACGCGCCGGCGACGATCGCCGCCGCGCATGCGGCGCTCCGCGCGATCGAGCCGGGGGCGGTGCCCCTCCACGACGACATCGTGTTCCTGCCCTCGGCCCCCGAGCCCGAAGAGCTTGAGGTTCCTGAAGAGCCGGCGATGCTCGAAGCCCTCGGGGAGCCCGAGCCGTTCCAAGAGCCCGATGCCGACGTCGCGCTCGACTGGGCCGAGGATTTCGAGGCGCAGATCGCCTCGGAGGAGGTCGTCGCCGAGCCTGAGCAGGACCCGGAGCCGGAGCCGGAAACGGACCACGAGCCGGAGGCGGAGCTGGCGCCCGAGCCTGAAGCGGATCCCTCCGAAGACGCTTCACCCGAGCCGGACGCCGTGTCGCCTCCGGCCACTGAGCGCGCGATGAGTTTCGCCGAGATCGACGCCCTCAGCGTCGAGGAGAAGCTGGCCCTGTTCTGCTGAGGCAGACTTCGCGAGGACGGCACTTGGTCCTGCGATAGGAAATCGCGCACGACACGCGGCGCGGCCGTTGCACGCTCCGGCGCGATCGCGCCATCTGTCGGCTGCGAGTCGGAGCAGCGGGGCCGGGGCGTTGGCGAGATACCAGGTCAAGACGTTGCCGCCGCCGTACCTGAGGCGGGTCTGGATTCCCGACGACGCGACCTACGACCGCGACGCCTATCCGTTCTGCCTTCCACTGTTCCGGGAGGGCGGGTTCGAGCTGGCGTTCGACCGCCCGGTCACCATCATCGCCGGGGAGAACGGGGTCGGCAAATCCACGCTGCTGGAAGGCATCGCGGTGCTCGCCGGCTTCGACGAGAGCGGGGGCGGCCCGGGCTACCGGGCCGTCGACAACGCCCGCGCCGTCGAGACCGGCGGCGGAAGCCTGGCGCGGTCGCTCAAGGCGAGTTGGCTGCCGAAGGTCGGGAGCGGCTGGTTCTTCCGGGCGGAGAGCTTCTTCTCCGTGGCCCGCTACCTCGACGAGGTCCGCAGCCCGTCGGCGGACTTCCTGTCCCACTCGCACGGCGAGGGCTTCATCCGGTTCTTCGAGGAGCGCTGCGCGAGGCCCGGCCTCTTCATCTTCGACGAGCCCGAATCCGCCCTCTCGCCGACCCGGCAGTTCGACTTCCTCAAGCTCCTGAAGCGCATGGAGGCGGGCGGGCGGACCCAGGTGGTGATCGTGACGCATTCGCCGATCATCATGGCCCATCCGGGGGCGGGGCTGCTGAGGATGACCCGACACGGGCTCGAGCCGGTGGCGCTGCAGGAGACCGAGCACTTCAGGATCATGCGGCAGTTCGTGAACGATCCGGGCGGCATGGTCGAGGCCATGACCGAGGGGTGACCCGGCCGCGCTCCCGCGGACCGGGACGAAGGGCCGCGCACCCGCTGCGACGATCCGGCGTTACACGCTCTCGCGCATCGCCCCGCGCCTGCGAGAGACCGACGAGACCGTGGCCCTTCACCTGCTCAAGCTCTGCGTCGGCCCGGCCTCGATCGAGGAGCTTGCGGCGCGCCAGGCGCGGTTCCGCGACGAGGCGCTGCGGCTCGGCCTCGACCCGGCGCCGGTCCACACCACGCGGATGGTGCCCAAGCGCCGGAGCGAGATCGCCGGGCGCGGCTCGATCTACTGGGTAATCAAGGGCACGCTGAGCTGCCGGCAAGCGGTCGCAGCGATCGAGCCCTCCACCGGCGACGACGGCATCGGCCGCTGCCGCCTGGTGCTCGATCCGGCGATCGTCGCGGTCGCGCCGCGCCCCTGCCGCCCGTTCCAGGGCTGGCGCTACCTGACCCAGGGC
>NZ_VRUX01000444.1:0-3584 GCF_008039885.1 Methylobacterium sp. WL103 | reverse complement strand
GCTCACCGTGGTGCCGTCGGTCTCGGCGCCGACGGTCAGGCCGCGGGTCGCGGCGTCCTGCTTCACGAGGCCGACGCTGCCGTTGGCCAATCCGGCCGACAGGCCGGCGACCGCCTGGTTCGTCGCATAGAGCTGGCCGCCGTTGACCGCCTCGTTGGAGCCCGCCGCGAGGGAGCCGGCGGAGACGCCGCTGAGCACACGGCCGCTGCCGGCACTGTTGCGGAAGTCGACGAGCGCCCCGTCCGTCGCGGCGGCGACGCGGATCGCACGGCTCGTCGAGTCCTGCCGCACCAGGCCGAAGGTGCCGTCGTCGATGCTCTGGCGCAGCGCGTAGAGCTGGTCGCCGTTGACCGCATCGGTCGAGCCCGCGGCGAGGCTGCCCGGGGCGAGGCCGGTGATGCGGACCGCGGAGCCGACGGTCCCGGCGCGGCTCAGGTCGATGCTGGCCAGCCGGTTGCCCGACCCGTCGGTGTCGTAGCGCAATGCGAGTTGGTCGAGGGCGCCGACGACGCCGGGCACGGTGGCGTAGGATCGTCCGTTGTAGGTGTAGCTCGGCGGCGTGTAGGTGCCGTCGCTGCCGAAGCTGCCGCCGAGCGCTGTCGCATTCTTGGTGACCCCGCTCCCGACCGAACGGAGCTGGCGGACGTTGACGGCATCTGTGTCCTGCTGGCCTCCGGCGACATCGGTGATCTGTCGCTCAGCCCCTTGTGCGCCGACCGACACTTCGCCGTTGGCGGAGGACAGGGTGTTGGTGGTGTAGGCCTCGGTGCCGCTGAGGCTGCCCCGCAGCGCCATCGAGCCGGCACCGAGCGCCACGGACCGCGCCTTCGTCGCCGAGGCTCCGCTGCCGAGCGCCAGCGCCGAGCCGCCGACGGCCCTGGCGTTGTCGCCGATCGCGATGTTGCTGGCCGTCGGATTGCTCCCGGTTTCACCGGCGACGGAGAGGCCGCCCAGCGCCAGCGCGTCCTGTCCGTAGGCGCTGGCGATGAACCCGTGGGCGAACGAGAAGTCGCCGACCGCATAGGACTGTCATCCTAGATCGATGGCGACGTCGCCGAGCGCTTGGTTGTTCGTCCCGAGCGAAAGGGTCGAGCGGCCAGTAGCGAGGTTGGCATAACCGATCGCGACGCCGTAGGAGCCGGCCGCGTCGTTGTTCGCGCCGATCGCGGTCGAGTTGAAGGTCCCGGTGCCGGCCGAGTTGTGGTAGCCGACGGCCACGCCGCCGGCGGCGCCGACCGTGGACTTCTTGCCGATCGCCGTGCCCGACGGCACTGGTCTCCCCGGCGCCGGGCGGTGTGGTGCTGCCGTTCGCGCCGTTCTGGATGTTGCCGCCGGTCCCGGCCGCGGGGATGCCGACGCCGCTGGCATCCCGGTAATTGATGATGCCCTGGTTGTTCGTCGCCGACTGCGCGGAGGCGCCCGACCCGATCGCCACGGCACCGGCGCCAGCCGAGCTCGCGTTGTAGCCGCCGGCGAAGGACTCGTCGCCGGCGGCCGTCGCATTCGGGCCGATCGCGGTCGCGTTCGTTCCGGCCGACGTGGCGCCGGTGCCGGCATTGTAGGCTTGCGCCGAAGCCGAGGGCCAAGGTCAGCGCGGTCGTGGTCAGCAGGTGGCGATGCAGGCGCGCCGCAGGGCGGTCACAGGGTCGGTGGCTGGACGTGACGACCGGTGGTTCCTCGAAACACGCAACGAAGAGAACGGGACGGGCAAGGCGGTGCCGCGAACATCCAGTCACGCGATGGGCGGATGCTCTCGGTCGATCGAGTCGGGCGGGCGTTCCGGCCATGCGCCTTGGAGGTCGGAAGGCGGATCATGCTTCGGGCAGGCGATCGCCCTAAAGAAACTTCCTTGTTCTCACGGCCCCTTCAGCGCTGTTTGCTGCATTCGGATTTGCGCTTCAGCGAACATTTGAGTCCAGCCGTGTCGTTTATGACGGGTCATGATTAAAATCATGCTACTCGCGGCGATGTCGGATCGGCGTCGCTCAGGGACACATCGGGGCCGCTTTCGCGATCCGGCCAGGGGGGCGGTGTGACGGCCGACGTTGGGGCCGGCGGTCGTCCCGTCGCGATCACGAATTGATCGGACGGGCGGGCCGGCGGGCGCGGACGGGCCGAATGCCGGCCTCAGCCTTCGACCACCGGGGGGCGAACTCGGATCGCGGACGGCCGCAGGGTTATCGTCTCCGCCGGGGGTTCTGGGCGGCCCCCGGCACGCTTTCGCCCCATTGATCGGCGACACGGCGCACCTCTTGCGGGACGGCACCATGGCAAGGGCATCACGGAAGGGCGTCGCGGAGCCCGCGCCCACGGCCCTGTGCCCCCATCCTGCCGTTGCCCCTGCCGAGCATCCAAGGATTTCGATGAGTCGTCGCCCGTCCGCGCGCAGCCGAATCGCCCGCGAAACGCGCCTGCGCAGTCCGATCCGCTCGATGATCGCCGCCGGGCTGGCGGCGCTCCTGCTCGCCCCCGGCCTTGGTTGGGCGCAGTCGGCCCCGCCGCCGGCCCCCGCGGCCGGGACCCAGACCAAGACGCCCGACGCCAAATTCTCGGAGACGAAGCCGGCCGAGGGCAAGCCTGCTGACGCCAAGCCGGCCGACGCCAAGCCGGCCCCCCCGAAGCCCGAGATGTCCGAGGCGCTCAAGGCGGTGCGGGCCAAGCTCGACGCGGCCAAGAACGACCTCGCCGCGCGCGAGAAGGAGCTCGCCCGCACCGATCTCGGAACGCCGGAGCTGTCGGCGATCCGCGACGGCGTCGGCCCGGTCACCGACGAGATCCGGACGATCATCGGCCGGCTCGACGCGCCGCTCGAATCCGCCCGCGAACGCCTGACCCAGCTCGGGCCGAAGCCGAAGGACGCCGAGGAGAGCCCCGAGGTCGCCCAGGAGCGGGTCGAGCGCGACGCGGCGGTCTCGCGCATCGACGAGACCCAGCGGCTGGCGCGCTCGCTCCTGGTCCAGGGCGACCAGATCATCGACCGGGTCTCGAACCGGCGGCGCGAGTCCTTCACCAAGGGGCTGTTCGAGCGCAGCTTGGCCCTGGTAAGTCCGCAGCTCTGGAGGCGGGTCGCGGCCGACGTGCCCCGCGACGTGCGCTCGCTGCAGAGCGCGCTGTCGGACATCCTGCTGCTGTTCTCGCGCAACGGCACGCTGGGCAACCTGCTGCTGCTCGGCCTCGCCTTCGGCGTCTCGGTGGCGCTGTATTTCGGCCGCCGCAACATCGCCCCGCGTCTGGGCCGGCGCGACGCGGCGATGGCCGAGCCGACCCGGCGCCAGACCCTCCTCGGCGCGTGGCGGGTGCTGCTGCTCGGCACCGTGCCGGCGGTGATCGGCTCCTACGCGGTCTACTACGCCCTCGACGGCACCGACCTCCTGCCCTCCCGGCTGCTGCCGGTGGCCGGCGCGATCCTGGCCGGCCTCGCCTTCATCGCCTTCGTCGAGGCCCTGTGCGACGGCCTGCTCTCGCCGGACAAGCCGCAGTGGCGGCCCGCGCCGGTGAGCGACGCGGCGGCGATCCGGGTGACGCGGCTCGCCGTCGGCATCGCCACGGTGATCACCGTGGTGAAGTCGATCGAGGCGCTGAAC
>NZ_VRUX01000443.1:0-3585 GCF_008039885.1 Methylobacterium sp. WL103 | reverse complement strand
CGCGAAGGCGGCCCGCCTGCGGCGCCGCGATTACGGCCGGGCCGCCTTCGCGACCGCCATCGACGACGGTCTGATGCCCGACGAGGTCCGGGGCATCCTGGCCGGCCGCAGGATCGTCGACGCCTTCCCGGTGCGACGGGGCGAGAGCCCGCCGGCCTATGCCGGCCGCGCGGTGGCCGAGATGATGGTCGCCTATCTCGCGCACGAAGCGGCCTGAGCCGCCGCCCTGCTCGGCCCCAAGCGTGATCCCCTCAAATTCCAATCCGTGAGACGACCTGCGCGAAGGCGCAGGCGAGAGGTCTTGGCATGCCGAACGACAAGCCCCGCCGCATCCCGTCCCGCTTCGCAACTCCGTTCGCGACCACCTGCGCGGCCTCGGCGCTCGGCGTCGCCTGCCTCGTCGGCGCCGTCTCGGCCGACACGCGGACCGCCGTGCGGATGGCGTTCGTCGGCGCCTCGACGGACCTCGCACAGCGTTTCGCGCCGGAGGAGGTGGGAGCGCGAGTCGTCCTCGGGCCGGGCGGGGCCGACGTGCGGGTGGCCGGCGACCTGATGGACGGCGTCGCGCTACAGGTTGCGAACCTGCTCGCCGCGCATCCAACCGTTCGCCGCATCCATCTCACCAGCGGCGGCGGCCTCGTCGAGGAGGGGCTGGCGTTGGGCGCGCTGATCGCCGAGCACCAGCTCGACACCTACGTTCCCGACGAGTGCGCCTCGGCCTGCACCCTGGCCTTCGTCCGCGGCCGCGGGCGCTACCTCGGCGCGAGCGGGCGGCTCGGCTTCCACGCCCCCTACGAAGCCGGCCTGTTCGGGCAGGCCTTCGCGGTCGACGCGGCCCCCGAGCGGGCGGCCTATCGCGCGGCGGGGCTCGCTGCGGACTTCACCGCCGAGGCGCTGGCGGTCGCCTCCGACGACATCTGGATGCCTGACGCCGACCGCCTGATCCGGGCCGGCGCCGTGACCGAGGTGGTGGAGACCGACCGCTTCCCCGACTCGACCCTGGACGACGACGACAGCCCGCTCGCGGCCCGCGCGCAGGTGCTGCGCAACCTGCCGATCCTCGCCCAAGCGGAGCCTGCCGCCATCGATCGGATCGCCGCCTGGTACCGCGACGGCTACCACGACGGCCGCTCGGAGGCGGATGCCCTCGACGGGATGCGCGCCCACGCGAGCGCGCACCTGCGGGGCCTGTTCCGCCGGGCCGACGACGCCACGGTCCGCGCCCTCGGGCATGCGACCCTGACGGCGATGCGCGCGGCGCTGCAGGCGGAGAAGGTGGCGCGCGCAGGCAAAGCGTAGGTCCCGGCGCGCGCACCCGCAGCCCCTTCAAAAGACGGCCCGCGCCTCTCACGTAAACGGCCCACTGCATCGCCTGCCCTGCGTAGCCACGGGGGGCTGGCCTCGTGCGGCGGCGATCCGGTACAAGCCGCCGGTCCACCGGGCGAACCGAAAGACAACTCAGCATGTGCGGCATCGTCGGCATCGTCGGTAACGGGGCAGTGGCCGGTCCGCTGGTCGAGGCGCTTCGCCGCCTGGAATACCGCGGCTACGACTCCGCCGGCATCGCCACGCTGGAGCACGGGCGGTTGGCCCGGCGGCGGGCCTCGGGCAAGCTCGTCAATCTCGAGGCGAGGCTGCGCGAGGAGCCGCTGGCCGGCGCGATCGGCATCGGCCACACCCGCTGGGCGACGCATGGCCGCCCCAACGAGACCAACGCCCACCCGCACGCCACCGCGCGGCTCGCGGTCGTGCACAACGGCATCATCGAGAACTTCCGCGAACTGAAGCACGAGCTCGAGGCCAAGGGTGTCCGGTTCGAGAGCGAGACCGACACCGAGGTGGTGGCCCAGCTCGTCAGCCATGCCATGGACCAGGGCCTCGGGCCGGTCGAGGCGGTGGCCGCCTGCCTCCCGCGCCTGCGCGGCGCCTTCGCCCTCGGCTTCCTGTTCGCCGGCCACGACGACCTGCTGGTCGGCGCCCGGCACGGGGCGCCGCTCGCCATCGGCTACGGCGCGGGCGAGACTTATCTCGGCTCCGACGCGCTGGCGCTGGCGCCGTTCACCGACGCGCTCACCTATCTGGAAGAGGGCGACTGGGCGATCCTGTCGCGCTCTGGCGCCGAGATCCGAGACATCCACGGCGCGGTCGTCCAGCGCCCGCGCCAGACCATCGCGACGCAGGCCTACCGGATCGACAAGGGCAACCACCGCCACTTCATGGCCAAGGAGATCCACGAGCAGCCGGAGGTCGTCGGCCGCACGCTCTCCCACTACGTCGACCTCGCGCAAGGGCGCGTCGCGCTGCCCGAGCCGCTGCCCTTCGACTTCGCCAAGCTGTCGCGCCTCAACATCACCGCCTGCGGCACCGCCTACTATGCGGGGCTGGTGGCCCGTTACTGGTTCGAGCAGATCGCGCGGCTTCCCGTCGAGATCGACGTCGCCTCCGAGGCGCGCTACCGCGAGGCGCCGCTCGAGCGCGACGGGCTGACGCTCGTCATCTCGCAATCGGGCGAGACCGCCGACACCCTGGCTTCGCTGCGCTACGCGAAGTCCCAAGGGCAACACAGCGTGTGCGTCGTCAACGTGCCGACCTCGACCATCGCGCGGGAATCCTCCGTGGCGCTG
Source organism: Methylobacterium sp. WL103 (assembly GCF_008039885.1). NCBI lineage: Bacteria > Pseudomonadati > Pseudomonadota > Alphaproteobacteria > Hyphomicrobiales > Methylobacteriaceae > Methylobacterium > Methylobacterium sp. WL103. The sequence continues at coordinate 961 of NZ_VRUX01000443.1, read as the reverse complement.
CCGACGCTCGCCGGCCCCGAGATCGGCGTCGCCTCGACCAAGGCCTTCTCCTGCCAGCTCACCGTGCTGCTGTGCCTGGCCATCGCCGCCGGCCGCGCCCGCGGCACCATCGACGCCGCGGAGGAGCGCCGCCTCGTCGACGCGCTGATCACCGTGCCCGGCCTGATGGCCGACGCGCTGGCCCGCGAGAACGAGATCGAGGGGCTGGCCCGCGAGATCGCCAAGGCGCGGGACGTGCTCTACCTCGGCCGCGGCACCAGCTACCCGATGGCGATGGAGGGCGCGCTGAAGCTGAAGGAGATCAGCTACATCCACGCGGAAGGGTATGCGGCGGGCGAGCTCAAGCACGGGCCGATCGCGCTGATCGACGAGAGCGTGCCGGTGATCGTGATCGCCCCGCACGACGCGGTGTTCGAGAAGACCGTGTCGAACATGCAGGAGGTCGCCGCCCGCGGCGGGCGCATCGTGCTGATCGGCGACGCCAAGGGCGCAGCCGAGCACGGGCTCGACACCCTGGCCACGGTGACGATGCCCGACCTCGACCCGACGGTCGCGCCGATCGTCTACGCGGTGCCGATCCAGCTCGTCGCCTACCACACCGCCGTCGTCATGGGTAAGGACGTGGACCAGCCGAGAAACCTCGCCAAGTCCGTCACGGTGGAATAGACGCGATCTTTCAAACAGTTCGCCACGGCCTCGGATGACGCGCGGGTCCCCCCCCCCCCTCCTCCGGGCCGGCCCCCTCGCTGTCGGCTGCCGCCTCGCTTCGCCGACGACAAGGTCGGCAAAGCCCTCTCCCCGCACGCGGGGCGAGGGGATGCGCGCGCATCGAATCGCCAAAAGCAGGGATGCGTGTGAATCCGGTGGCACCGGATCAGAAGCCGATCAGCAGGATCGCCAGCGCCGCGAGGGCGGCGCCGACGGCCGGGCCGGCGACCGGGATCAGGGCGTAGCCCCAATC
>NZ_VRUX01000442.1:0-3590 GCF_008039885.1 Methylobacterium sp. WL103 | reverse complement strand
GGTCGGCACGGCGTCGTCGAGGCGTCCGGCCGCGATCCGCGCGGCCACCGAAGAGGCCGCCGCGAGGGGCCCGGTGATCCGGCGGTTCAGCAGGTAGGCGACGAAGCCCGACAGGATCAGCGCGACCGCCATCGCGATCAGGTTGAAGCGCACCTCCTGCGCGACCACCTTCCGGGCGGTCTGGCGGAAGACGAAGCCGTCGCCGGCAGTGTAGTTGACCAGGAGCTCGATCTGCCCGTCGACGATTCCAGCTTGGTGATCGAGGGCGTCCCAGGCGGCGATCTTGGCCGTAGACCCGTCTAGGCCGTGGCGCATCGTCTCCCAAAGCTCGACGCCCTCCTGCACGGCCTTGGCCGAGCGGACCACGCGGTCCGATTGCGAGCGCTCGACGGCGATCCCAAGATCCTCGGTGAGCGTGGAGGCGAGTTCGTTGATCGCGGCATCCAGCTTGGCGGCGGCGGCCGGGTCGCGGGTCACCATGCGACGGGCGAAGGCCGAGCGCATGTTGGCGAAGTCCGCCGCCGCGGCCCGCGCGTAATTGATCGACATCAGGGATTCGTCGTAGGTGCGGTTGACGAGCTCACCCGCCTCCTGAAGCCCCTGGATGGCATAGATCCCGAGGGTACCGGTGATCAGGCTCATCGTCAGGAAGGCGACGAGTATCCGGCCGCGGATCGTCGTCCCGGCATCGGCGATACGCCGCAGCGCGCCGGCCCCCGAGCGTCCGCCGACCTTCGATCCGGTTCGATTCCATCGCATGGAAACGTAGCTTCTTCCTGCCCGCACCGCGTCAAGATAAGCGTGAAATGTTAAGGCGGCATTAGTCGCCGCCACGCGTATCCCCGGCTGGATCGGCGATCGGGCCGAACAGCACCGTCGTAACCATCGCCTCGGATACCGCGCAGGACGGCCGCCAGCGTCAGCCAAATCTTAACGACGACGACCTAACCGTCGAGCATCATCTTCGGAAATGCCATGTCACGGCTTGAGGGATCGATGGTCGGCCGCGTTTTCCGAAGTCCGTTCGCGGCCACAGCGACGGCCCTTGTCGCCGGCCTTCTCGCCGGCGTCGTCTTCGTCGGCCGGCTGGAGGCGAGCGGGCACCTCGTCTCGCAGAAGGGGCGGGCGTTCCAACCGAACAGCCTCGTCATCACGCGCGGCGACACGATCACCATCGTCAACGACGACAGCGACCTGCTGCACCACATCTACATCGAGTCGGACGCCTTCAACTTCGATTCCGGCGACCAGGTGCCCGGCAGCCGCACGCCGGTGACGTTCGAGAAAAACGGCACCTTCGTCGTGCTCTGCGGCATCCACCCGAAGATGAAGCTCATCGTCCGGGTGAACTGACCGCCTTCAGCGGGCGGCCGCCTGGACCGGCTTGGCCTCGCCCTGGCCGCCGTCGCGGATCACCCGCTGCCCGTCGCGAAGGTCGGCGGGCGGCCCGAGAACGATCCGCTCCTGCCCGGTCAAGCCTTGGTCGATCTCGATCGTCGTGCCGAAGTCGCGCTTCACGTGGATCGCGCGCCACTCGGCCCGGTCGTCGTCGCCGACCACCGCGACCTGCGTGCCGCGCTGGTTGAACACCAGCGCCTCCGCCGGAACGATCACCGCCGGCTCCGGGCGCGGGATCTGCAGCGTGACGTAGACGTAGAGGCCGGCGCGCAGGACCCCGTCGGGGTTCGGCACGTCGACTTCGGTAGTCAGCGTCCGCGACGCGCTGAGCAGGGCGACGGAGCTGCGCTCGACCCGGCCCGAGAACGTCCGGTCCGGGATTTGCGGCACCTTGATCGAGGCCTCGACGCCCTTCTTCACGCCGATGGCGGCGTTCTGGGGCACGTTCACGCTGATACGCACGATGTCGTCGCGGTCCATGCCGAGCAGCGGCGTGCCGCTGCCGTCGGCCTTCACCAGGTCGCCGACGTCGACGCTGCGCGTGGTGACCACGCCGTCGAAGGGCGCGACCACGTCCTTGAATCCGGTGAGCGCCTTCAGGCGGTCGACCGTGGCGTCCTGCGCCTTGATGTTGGCTTCGGCGACCTTCACCCCGGCCTCGGCCGCAGCGAGCGTCGCGCCCTGGCTGAGCACGCCGGCTTGCGAGTTGTCGGCGTTCTGGCGCGAGGCCCAGCCCTGGGTCGCCAGCGTCGAGGTGCGGTTGTTGGTGAGGTTGGCGAGGTTGACGTTGGCGCGGGCCTGGTCGACCTGCGCCTTGGCCTGAAGCAGTTGCGCCCGCATCTGCCCAGACTGCGCCTCGGCCTGGGCGAGCTGCTGGTCGAGTTCGGGGGCCGCGATCCGGAGCAGGATGTCGCCGGCCTTGACCCGCGAGCCGATGTCGACCCGGCGCTCGGCGACGTAGCCGGTCGCGCGGGCGAAGATCGCGGCGCGGGCGAAAGCCTGGATGTCGCCGGGCAGCGTCAGGTCGACCGGCTTGTCGCTGCGCTCGACGGCGGCGATGCGCACCCGCGGCACTGCATCGCGCACCTTGCGCTGCGTTTCGGTGGCGGCGGCCGCCTGCTTCCAGTGACCGTAGCCGCCCCAGCCGAGCAGGCCGGCGGCGACCAGCCCGACGAGGAGGAACGGGCGCTTGCCCGGCGGTGGGGGAACGTCGCTCACCGCGGCGTGGGGCTTCATGACGCTCTCGCCTTCCGTCGGCAGCAACGATGCCGGCACACACACTACGATACCCCGCCTTGCGGTGCCGGCCTAGCGCTCGCGGCGCCGCATCGCCGACGATCCGGCGATCACCACAGGGTCGGATAGGGGTGGAACGCGAGCGTGTCGCCGGGCTCGATGCGGGTGACGGGCTCGGGCACGTCGGCGAGGCCGTCGCTGCCGGTGAGCGAGGTGATGGTGCCCGAGCCCCCGCGCGGGAATAGGGCGGCCTCGAAGGCGCCGTCGGCGGCGCGCGTCACGCAGACGCGCAGGAACTCGCGCCGGCCGGATTTTCGCGAGAGCGCGAAGGCGGACCGGACCGGCACGCCCAAAGCCGGCTCGTGCACCGCCCCGCCGAGGCGGTCGAGCAGCGGCCTGACCACGAAGGCGAGGGTGACGTAGGCCGCCACCGGGTTTCCCGGAAGTCCGACGAAGGGCGTCCCGGCGACCATTCCCACCGCCACCGGACGCCCGGGCTTGATCGCGAGGCGCCAGAACGCGAGCGACCCCGCGGCGGCGACCGCCCCCTTCACGTGGTCCTCCTCTCCGACCGAGACGCCGCCGGAAGTCAGGATCAGGTCGTGGGACTCGGCCGCCGCGCGCAAGGCCGCCGCAAGCGAAGCGGGCTCGTCGCGCAGGATGCCGAGGTCGGTCGCGTCGGCCCCGAGGCGCCGCAGCAGGGCGATCAGCATCACGCGGTTGCTGTCGTGGATGCCGGAGGCGGCGCGCAGGCCGCCGGGCTCCGTCAACTCGTTGCCCGTGGAGAACACCGCAACGCGCAGCGCGCGGCGAACGGGCAGGTCGCCGCGGCCGATCGCGGCGGCAAGCGCCAGGTCCTGCGGGCGCAACCGTCGCCCGGCCGGGATCGCCACGCTACCGCGGGCGATGTCCTCGCCGGCCGGGCGGCGGTTGGCGCCGCGCACGATGCCGGCGAG
>NZ_VRUX01000441.1:0-3596 GCF_008039885.1 Methylobacterium sp. WL103 | reverse complement strand
ACCCCATCATGCGGCGGCCTCGCGCCGACCGCGAAGAGAAGCGCGTGACCCGCGGGAGCGATACAGCCGGAACCCAAAAACGTCGATCAGGAGAAGCTTGCCTCACGAACCCCAATCAGAGAAGACTTTCAGATTTCAGTTTCGCGGCGGACGATCGCAGCCTCACCCGTGCCCCTCTGCGCCAGACCCACGTCGGTTTCTTCTTCCGCGACCGCCAACGGCGGCAGGCTGATGTCATCCGTGGAGGCTCGGCCAAGGCGATCGTCGATCCGTTCGATGCCCGGTCGATCTGCAACCATACCGCTTCCGCTGTTCGTCAGAGGGTCGGCGTCGGCGTTCCGAGGGAGCATGCGATGCTCTCCGTGCCAAAAGGCCAACGTTCCGAAGATGTCGCGGTTCTCCGGGCCGGATGGCACTGCGACGAACGGCGTGATCTCATGGCACGAACCGGCCCCTGCGGGATCGCTCGCGAGCACAGGTGGATACGGGCGACCCATGCCGACCGGATTGGCCGATCGCAACGAAATGCCAAACCACTCCACCGCGAACATGATGGCGGCGGGACATGCACCCCGCCGCCGTTGCCTCGACGCGAAGCGAGGTTGTGATCAGAAGGTCCCGATGGCGCTCGCCGTACCGACGATGGTGGCGACGAGGCCGAAGGCGAAGGCCCCGATCATTGCGTAGCTGAATGGCTTCAGTTCCATGGTCGGTATCCTCTTTCGGTTGTGGTGACGCGGTCCGAAAACTGCCCGGCCGCGTGGCGATCAGCGTCCGATCAAACGTGGTGATGCCACCTCGGCCGTGACGTGCGAGTACGCACGCTGCACCGCAGCATGGCGCAAAGCACGGTCGCAAAGCCGATGCCACGCCGGATCGGCAGCCGTTGCGAAGCCTGCGTCGCGCCGCGTACTCGGCCGCGCCGAGCCGGCGCAAATCACCCGCATTGCGCTCAAGCTTCGAACAGGATCAAAGTACGGGGCGGACACCCGCAGACCATCGCCCGCGTGGAAGAGTACGTACACACGGCACGGTTGCATGTTTATCGATGTTAACAACCTGTGATTAAGGTTCGTGGATTGGGGGACGGGCATGCAACCGTCGGAATGCTGCATCTTTCGGATCGTGATCGCGTCCGGTCTCGGGCTGCTGATCACGGCCGCGCTGCTCTGGCGCTACTCGCCGGTCCTGGCCGTGCTGTCCGCGCCGCTCGGCGGATCGGTGGCGGCGCTCCTGGCGATGGTCGTTTTCCAGGCGGCCCGGCCCTTCGTGTCGCCCGAGCCGATAGGCGTCGACCCGAACAGCGACTACTTCGCCCGGAAGATCGGCTTTTTGTGATGTCGGGTTCGGACTGCCGCCGGTCGATCGGCGGCGATCGCGCCGTCAGCGATCGGCCTGCCGTGTCGCGCGACGGCTCGGGCTGCGAACCGTTGCAGTCCGTCCGACCCGGTGGCGGGAGCGGACGACACGCCGAGACGGTCTCGCGTTATCCTCGCCGGACCTGACAGCGATCGGGCGTGCGCCGCTTGTGTTTTGCAGGTTGTCGTAAGACCCGCGACCCGTGCGCGCCCGGTAGGCGGCACCGGCGAAATCCCCGGGCGTGGGCGGCGTGCCGGGTTGCGAGAAGCTCGTCTCCGGCCGGTAGGCCGGCCCCCAGCTGATCTCGTCGTCGCCCGCCGGGTCCTTGCCCGGAAAGCCTGTGACGTAACCGGTGCTCTGCGCAGCCGCCGTGCCGATCGGCGCCAACAGGCAGAGCAGGCCGCCGAGCACGAGGATAGCTTTTTGCGCTGCATGGGGCATGGTGTGGGTCCTTCCCTTCGCGCACCGAATGCGCGTGCGTGGAGTGCTGGACCAACCCGACGCCGGACCACCGGTTCTGAGCCTGTGGTCCGCTGCCGCGGATGGCTTCGACGGACGCCTTGTCCCACGCGGTACGCCTGCTTTTGCGCGAAAGGCTCGGCATGTCCGAAGCCGCTTCGTCGATAATCAGGCCGCCATCGCCTGCTCGACGGCGTCGCAGGTCGCGTTGAGCCCGTCCTCTTGCGCCAAAAGTTGCGCAGCCTCGCGGCAGGCCTGCGCCACCTGCGGCGACCCGAGGAGCCGCTCCAGCACGCGTGCAGCACGCGGCGGTGTGAACCGGCGCCGGCTGAGCTCGGCGCCGACGCCGAGGCGCCGGAGGCGGACGGCCTCGTCGAAATGATCGAATGCCACCGGCACGAGCAGTTGTGGGATGCCGGCGGCGAGCGCCTGCGCCACGGTGCCGATGCCGCCGTGATGAACCAGGGCGGCGCAGCGCGGCAGCAGCGCGCTGAACGGCGCGTAGGCGACCCGCAGGATTTCCGGCGGCAGCGCCCCGGGCATCTGGTCGGCCTGCGGCGCCAGCAGGATGCCGCGCCGGCCCATGCGCCGGCACAGGGCGACCGCAGTCTCGAAGAACGCGCGCCCCTGCCGCATCCCTGATCCATAGGTGAAGGCGATGGGGGGCGTGCCCGCATCGAGGAAGCACGCGACCTCGGGATCGAGCGCGGCCCGGTCGCCGTAACGGTCCGCGAGGGGAAAGCCGACCTGCACGGCCTGTTCCGGCCAATCCGCCTGCGGGCGGGCGAACCAGTTCGGGAACGTCAGCACCATCCGGGTCGGGCTGTTCCACCAATGGCGCAGGCGGCGGACCGGCGGCAGGCCGAGGCTGTCGCGGAAGGCGTTGAGGCCGGGCAGCACCGCCGGGTCGATCACGTAGCGGTCGCCGCCGCGGCCGAGCCAATGCCGGATGCGCGACGGCAGGCGTCGCGCCGCGGCCAGGCCCGGCAGCACCGGCGCCTCGCGACGGCTCTCGATCAGGAACGGGGCGACGTGGACCGTGACCAAGGGCAGGCCGAGCTTGTCCTGCGCGATGCGGGCTCCAAGGCTGTTGGGCGAGGCGACGACGATCCCGCCCCCCGCCGACCAGCGGGCCTGCACCCAAGCGAAGACCGGCTCGGTCGCCGTGGACAGCGTCTGCAGCAGCGGCTCGACCCCCCGGGTCGGGTGCCAGAGGTTCGGGTGCCGGAGGGTCCGCTCGTAATCCGCCCGCGTGCCGAGCGCGTGGAAGTCGATCCCCGCTCGCACCGCGAGGTCGCCGAACGGCGCCGGAGCGGCCAGCGCAACCCTATGGCCGCGATCTTTGAGTGCGGCGGCAAGCGCAAGAAACGGCAGCACGTCGCCATGCGAACCGAGCGTAACAAGGGAAACCTGCATCGCCTTGTATTACAAGATTTCTGACAGATGGGCTCCTACATACTGTAAAAATTATTTACTAACATGTGTTATGACCTGAGTGCGGAGGCGCACGGCTTATATACTGGTAGGACGCGGCGGATCGTCTCGGTACGTGGTTGGCGACACCCCCGCTTCACGACTGTGCGGTGGGCGCTCGTGGCGCAGCCACCTCCCGGAACGGCCCCGCCTGCCCCCGGTTCGCCTTTGGGACCGTTCCAAGACGAGGCACGAACATGGCCGACCTTCGCGGGAAGACCGTCGTCATCACAGGCGCATCGAGCGGCATCGGACGCGCGGCTTCGGAGGCGTTCGCCGCCCGGGGCAGCCGCGTCGTCCTGGCC
>NZ_VRUX01000440.1:0-3607 GCF_008039885.1 Methylobacterium sp. WL103 | reverse complement strand
GCTCGCGCCCCGCCGCGGCGGGCTGTCGCCGCTCAACCGGCGCCGGCTCGAGAACTTCCGCCGGAACCGGCTCGGCTACGTCTCGTTCCTGATCTTCCTGTCGCTGTTCGTCGTCAGCCTTTTCGCGGAAATTCTGGCCAACGACCGGCCGATCGTCGCCTCCTACAAAGGCGAGTGGCTGTTTCCGGTGCTGATCGACTACCCGGAGGAGAAGTTCGGCGGCTTCCTGGCGCGCACCGACTATCGCACGCCCGAGATCGTCAAGGAGATCGCGGAGAACGGCTGGGCGATCTGGCCGCCGATCCCGTTCTCCTACGACACCATCAACGATGGATTGCCGACCCCCTCGCCCTCGCCGCCGACCTGGATGCTCACCGACGCGCAGTGCCAGGCCGCCGAGACGGCGCCGGGCGCGGGCTGCGCCAACATCCCCTGGCACTGGCTCGGCACCGACAACACCACCCGCGACGTGCTCGCCCGCGTGATCTACGGGTTCCGCATCTCGGTGCTGTTCGGGCTGATCCTGGCCGCCGTCTCGTCGCTGATCGGCGTCGTCGCCGGCGCGGTGCAGGGCTATTTCGGCGGCTGGGTCGACCTGGCGTTCCAGCGCTTCATCGAGGTCTGGGGCGGCATCCCGACGCTCTACCTGATCATCATCATCTCGGCCTTCATCGCACCCGGCTTCTTCGTGCTGCTCGGCATCATGCTGCTGTTCTCGTGGGTGGCGCTGGTCAGCGTCGTGCGCGCCGAGTTCCTGCGGGCGCGAAACTTCGAATACGTGCGGGCGGCCCGGGCGCTCGGCTTGTCCAACGTCCGCATCATGACCGTGCACCTGCTGCCGAACGCGATGGTGGCGACGCTGACCTTCCTGCCGTTCATCCTCAACGGCTCGATCACCACCCTGACCTCGCTCGACTTCCTCGGCTTCGGCCTGCCGCCGGGCTCCCCCTCGCTCGGCGAACTGCTGGCGCAGGGCAAGGACAACCTCACCGCGCCATGGCTCGGCCTGTCCGGCTTCCTGGTGATCGCGGCGATGCTGAGCCTGCTGGTCTTCGCCGGCGAGGCGGTACGCGACGCGTTCGACCCGCGAAAGACGTTTCGTTAGCAAGATTTTTCGGCAGCAAGACCTTCTCGAAAGCACTTCCGGCGCTGTGGATGTCGGCTCGCTTCGAGGACATGCGATGACCAGCAGATCAGGGCTTGTCCCGTGACTTGCTGATCACGGAACATGCCCGTGCAGGACTTCGATGTCGACCCTGAGGCGCATCGACGATGCCTGGCGAGCCAAGCCGTCTAGCTGGATCGATCGATGTTGCGTGGCCTCATCCAGGCCGAGCGCAATGCTGACCGAGCCCGCCCTCGTCACGGACGACGCAGTCGAATAATCCGCGGCGGCGCTCCCGTTCCCGGCGACCACACTTCGTACACGAAACTGTTACTTAGTACTTCTGTACTGGTACGAGCGAATTCAAAATATGGCGATCACATCATCTTGGTGCGACAATTTTGTCCACCATTGCGTCACGCTGTGGTATGGACATCCAGGCAACGGATAGGGTGCAGACCGAACAAGATGCCGACATCCAGCATTTCGGCACCGTCTCGACCCGATGTTGGCGTCCGGTAACGGTCTCGGGCGAAAGCAAAATCTGCGCTGCCGCGGATGCGCAGATTTCGCGCGGCGCTCAGTGAGGCAATGCTGGGCGCACCAGGCCGGTTGCACGGATACGCTGCGCACTCGGCAGGCAAAACACACATATGATCATATGTTGAGCCCGGATAACGCCGTGGACATCCTTGCTTTCTCTGGCAAACATCATAATTCCTGCGCTTGGGGTTTTCGTCAGAAAATAGGCAAGGAACGTACGGATGTCTGAAACTGCAGTGTCGGCGCAGACGAGCAACGACTATATCGAGCGGACCGTCGACGTCGTCGCGGCCTATGTATCGAACAACTCCGTCCCCATCACCGAATTGCCGGCGCTGATCGCGAGCATCCATGAGGCGCTGAACAACGTCGGCTCCGGCACGGCTCCCGTCACCACCGAGGCGGTCGAGAAGCCCAGCACCGCTCAGATCCGCAAGTCGATCCGCCCCGACGGGCTGGTCAGCTTCATCGACGGCAAGTCCTACAAGACGCTGAAGCGCCACCTGACCAAGCACGGCCTCGACCCGCACAGCTACCGCGAGCGTTACGGCCTGCCCGCCGACTATCCGACCACCTCAGCGAACTATTCGGCCCAGCGCTCCGCGCTCGCCAAGAGCCTCGGCCTCGGTCAGCCCGGCCGCGCGGCCGCCGCCGAAGCGCCCGAGGACATCGAGGAGGCGCCCGCCGCCCCCGCCCGCCGCGGCCGCAAGGCGGCGACCTCCGCCGTGAAGGGCAGCCAGACCCGCAAGGCCGACGCCGCGTAAGGGTACGGACAGGACCGGCCCGAAATTCCCGAAGCCCGGCCCGTCGTGAGCCGGGCTTTTGGATTCTCAAGAGGCAGCCGGATGCTTTGTGGTGTCTGGATCACGCGTCGCGGATGCCGTGCGCTCAAGAGCGATCTGGTCCAAGACTGATGATCCAAGACTGATTTTGTGAAATGCCTGTCGGCCTAAAGAGCCGCGCGCCGTCCGAGCAAGCGGGCGCGGGCTTGCGCGACCAGGGCGGCGCGGGCTTGCTGCGCGTCGTCGGCATCGAGCAGCGGCGAGGCTGCGAGGGCGGAAAGGTAGGCCCTCTCCGGTTCGCGGCAGGCGCCGATCGCCGCGTCGGCGGCGAGCGGGCGGCTTCCGATCGTGGCTTGCAACCCGAAGTGGCGGTCGAGGCAGCCGTGCCAGGAGGCGTAGCGCGTCCCGGCCTCGCCGGCCTTCACCGGGCTCGCGGCAGCGAGCAGTCCAGTGGCGAGCGCGATGGCCAGCCCTGCGGCGAGCAACGGTTTCGGGAAGGGATGGGAGATCATGGGCGCGTCGTGGTGGGCGGCTCCGATCCCGGAGTCTCGCGCCGACGCGGTGAAGATTTCATCAACGTGCTGTCGTGCGCTGCGTCCCGTTTCGGGACGAGAGGCCGGTTTTCAGCGGTTGGCGGTGGTGACAGGCGAGGTGACGCCGCCGAGCGACACCCAGGCGACGGCGTCCTGGCTTTCGCGCTTGATGAAGGTGTAGCCGGTGCGGTGCCAGGGCAGGATCTGGCTGGTCTTGTTGTCGAGCACGAGGTCGCCGCGATCGGTGATCAGGGTGAGGACGGCGTGGCCCTCGCCCTTCTCGTCGATGACCACGGTCATCCGCATGGCGCGGCGCGGCAGGCCGGCGCGGGCGAGCAGGCTGCGCTTGAGCAACTGGAAGTCCTCGCAATCGCCCGAGCCGTCCTCGGCGAGGTCCCAGCGGTCCGGCACCCCGAGGTGGTCCATGTCGGTGATCGCGACGATCGACTTGTTGACCCGGCGGTTGATCGTCTGGATCGTGTTCCAGATCGCGGGGGTCATCGCGATGCGGGCGGGCTCGGCGGCGTTCACCGCGCACTCGGCCGGGTAGCCCTGGCAGAAGCCGACCCAGGCGAGGATCGGCTTGGCGGCGCCGACCGGCTCGGCGGCCAAGGTGGGGGCTGTATGCGAGGCCAGGGTCTGCG